>NZ_JASATQ010000072.1:0-25646 GCF_038440415.1 Sphingomonas sp. OTU376
CCTTTTTTTTGCTGGGGGGGGGGGGGGGGGGGCCCCCCCCCCCGCGACTGCGAGACGGCGAGACAACCAAGCGCGATCGCACTCAGCGTCCCCGGAACGATGCCGGCGAACAGGATATGCGCAGGATCGATCCCGGCGCTCAGCAGAACGCCGCCGAGCGCCGGGCCGAGCAGCGAACCGCACCGCGCAACCGCATTGTTGAAGCCGATGCCCGTGCCGCGCAGCGCCGTCGGGAAGTACGCCGTGATATAGGCGGAAAGCGTGATCTGTGAGCCGATCAGGAAGAAGCCGCTCGCGCCAAGCGTTGCCATCAGGACCACAAGCGGCGTTCCTTCGATCATGGTCGCGGTACCGGCACACAGGATCGCCGCCACCGCGCAGATATAAGAGAGCGCGAGCACCGTGGACCCGCGCACCCGCCCGTCGACCACGCGTGCGATGGCGAGACTGCCGACGATTCCGGAGAGATTGAGGACGATCGTGCCGAGGATCGCGTCCCTTAAGGGAATGCCGGCGCGCTCGAGCAGGGTCGGCGTCCAGTTCACCAGCATGAAGGACAAAAGGAGGCTGGTGAACATCGCCGCCGAAAGCAGGATCGTGCCGGCAGCGAGACCATCCCGGAACAGCGCGCCGATCGTGGCCCGTTCGACCGTCCGCTCGGGAAGCACGAAGCGCGTGTCCGGCGTTGCGCGAAGCCCAGGTGCGATGCGCTGCAGGATAGTCCGCAGGCTCGCGTCGTCACCATGGCGAAGGGCGAGGAACCGGACCGACTCCGGAAGACCGATCGCGAGGAGCGGTACGAGCAGCACCGGGGCGATGCCCGCAACGAGCAGCATCGCGCGCCAGTCTGCGGCGGCCAGCACGACAGGCGCCAGCAGCCCGCCCAGAACCGCGCCGAGCGGGGTTCCCCAGGTGATGACCGAGACGATCGTCGAGCGCCGCCGGGCGGGCGAATATTCCGCCGCGAGCGCAAGCATGTTGGGGATCGCGCCGCCCAGGCCAAGGCCTGCGAGGAAACGCAGGATGACGAGCGACGTGATGCCTGTCGCGAAGGCACAGGCGATAGTCAGCAGGCCGAACCAGAGGATCGCCGCCATGACGAGCTTCTTGCGCCCGATCCGGTCGGCGAGCAGGCCCAGCGTCGCCGCACCGATCGCCGCGCCCAGCAGCGTCGCGCTGAAGACGATGCCGAATACCGCGTGGGACGCACCCCATTGATGCGTGATGGCGGGCGCCAGGAACGACATCACCATCGTATCGAAGCCATCGAAGATCGAGGCGGTGAGCGTCAGCGCGAAGACTCGCCACTGGAGCGTGCTGATCGGCGCTTCGTCTATGGTGCGTCCGATATCGATTTCAGCGGGTCCGATCGGTCCCCGCGCTTGCTGGCCCTGCGGCAAATGGCTCTCCCTGGGTCATCCTCGTCAATTCCGGCGGCCTCGCTCTCGGCAGACATTCTGCATGCAGAATGTGCGGGCGGGGTGCGCTGAATGATCTATGCGGCGAGGCGCGGCGCGAGGCCTTATCAGACAGTCCGAATATCGTGTTTGAAGGGGGCCAGTCGAATTGACCGGTCTCATCGTTGCTGCCTATCCATTTTGCATGCAGAACGACCTCGCAGCAGAACGGGTTGATCGGGAGAGCACCGAATGGGCGGCGCGGCAGGACCTCGCCGCGGCCTATCGGATGATCGATCGATTCTTCCCGACCACCGACGGCATCTATAACCATCTGAGCCTGCGGGTGCCTGGCGCCCCGCGGCACTTCCTGATCAAGCGCCACGCCCTTCTTTACCGCGAAGTCACCGCTTCGAACCTCGTGCGGGTCGACATGGATGCCGATCTCGACGAGCGGGCAGGGGTCAATCGCCCGGGCTTCGTCCTCCATAGCGGCGTCCTTCGCGCGCGCCCCGACGTCCAGTGCGTCATCCATATGCATACCGTCCCGGGCATCGCCATGTCGGCGCATGGGGGCGGGCTCCGGATGATCTCGCAGGCAGCGATCCGCTTCTACCAGCGCATCGGCTACCATCCCTTCGAGGGCGTCACCGACAATGCCGACGAACGCGAACGGCTCGCGGCGGCGCTTGGTGACCATCATGCGCTCTTCCTGCGCAATCACGGCATCGTCGTCACCGGCTCGAGCGTGCGCGAGGCGTTCGAGCGTACCCGCGACCTCATGACCGCTTGCGAGATCCAGCTCGCGCTGGAGGCCGCCACCGACAACATCATCGAAGTGCCCGACGCCATTTGCGAGAGCACGGTCCGCCAGCTCGAGCTCCACGACAGCGGTCGCGGCAAGGCTGACTGGCCGGCCTGGCGCCGGCTGATGGATGACGTCGCGCCCGGTTACGCCGACTGAAGAACGAGTGTCCCTCAAAAAGGGCGCCACGCAATAGGAGAGGCTTTTGACTGCGATCGCCCTTGAGAACGACCTGTCGCAATTGCCGGCCGGCGTACGACGCTGGCTCGACCGCACGCCTGCGCAGTTCATTGCCGGCGCCTGGCAGCCCGGCAGCACCAGCTTGCCCGCGATCGAGCCGTCGAGCGGACAGGTGATTGCGAGCATCGCCAAGGGAGGGATCGCGGAGATCGACGCGGCGGTCGCTGCGGCCCGTGCTGCGCTTGCGGCACCAGCGTGGCGCGATGCAGGGCCGGTCGCGCGCGAGGCCCTGCTCCACCGCCTCGCTGCGCTGATCGAGGCGCGTGCGGATGATCTGGCGCTCCTCGACACCATCGACAATGGCATGCCGCTCTGGCTGGCGCGCGCCGTCAATGTCGGCGGGAGCGTCGATGTGTTCCGCTACTATGCAGGTTGGCCGACAAAGCTTGCCGGACGCACGGTCGAGGTATCGGCCCCGCCCGGTATGGGCCGCTTCCAGGGGCTGACCCGGCGCGAGCCGGTAGGGGTGGTGGCGGCGATCGTTCCCTGGAACGTGCCCTTGATGATGGCGGCGTGGAAGCTGGCGCCGGCGCTGGCCGCGGGCTGCACGATCGTCCTCAAGCCCTCCGAGGAAGCCTCGCTCTCCGCGCTTGCGTTGGCCGACCTGGTCGAGGAGGCGGGCTTCCCGGCAGGCGTGGTCAATGTCGTGACGGGCTTGGGGGCCGAGGCGGGCGACGCGCTCGTCCGGCATCCGGGCGTCGACAAGATCTCCTTCACCGGATCGACCGGGACGGGCCGCGCCATCGCGCGCGAGGCAGGCGGCTCGCTCAAGAAGCTCACGCTCGAACTGGGCGGAAAGTCGCCGACCATCCTGTTCGGCGACGCCGATCTTGATCGCGCCGTGGTGGGGGCCGCCAACGCGATCTTCCTCAATTCCGGGCAGGTCTGTGTCGCCGGCTCCCGGCTCTATGTCGAAGACAATATCCATGACGAAGTCGTCGAGCGTCTGCAGACGCATATCCGCACGATCCCGGTCGGGGCGGGGATGCGCGACGGCGTGTTCATGGGGCCGCTGGTGAGTGCCCGGCAGCGCGACCGCGTCGCCGCCTATCTCGAGGCTGCGCGGGTCGGCGGGCTCGGCGTCGATGCGGCGAGCGATTTTGCCGGAGCGCCGGGCTTCTATGTCGCCCCGACGCTCGTCACCGGCGCACGGCACGACGATCCGATCACCCAGGAGGAGATTTTCGGACCCGTTCTCGGCATCTACCGCTTCTCCGATGAGGAGGAATTGGTGAGAGCGGCGAACGGTACCGAGTTCGGCCTCGCTGCGAGCTTGTGGACGCGCGATATCGACCGCGTGCACCGCGTCTCCTCCGCCCTCCAATGCGGCAAGGTCACCGTCAATGCCGGGGGCTTCCCATATCCGGGCCTGCCCGAGGGCGGGTATAAGGGGTCGGGCTTTGGCCGGGATCTCGGACCCGACGCGGTGGAGCAGTGCCTCCAGACCAAGACCCTCCTCCTCCATGTTTCGTGAGGCATTCCATGCGTGACCCGAAAGATATGGCACTCCCCATCGGGCGCGCGCTGATCGCCGCCCTTTTCCTGTGGAGCGGTTTCCGCAAGCTCGGCCATCCGGGTGCCGTGGTCGAAATGATCGGCCACAGCCTGCCATTTCCTGCGTTGGGCTTCGGTCTTTCGATCGCCTGCGAACTGGGCGCGGGCACCCTGTTCCTGCTCGGCTATCGTACCCGGGCGATGGCGGCGATCCTCGCGCTCTTCACGCTCGCGACCGCGCTCGCCTTCCACAATGATTTCGGTGACCGGGAGGAGCTCACCAATTTCATGAAGAACCTCGCGATCCTGGGTGGCCTGTTCCACGTCCTTGTCGCGGGCGGCGGGCGCTTCTCGATCGACGGGCTCCTTGGCCGTCGCACCGAGATGCCCGCCTGAGCCCGGACTTTCCCAACCAACCGCGCCAGCGCGTGAGGCAGCACAGCAGAAACCAGAGAAAACAGAATATGAGAGGATTGTCGCAATGCATCAGGAGACGCCGATCTGGATCGTCACCGGGGATTTCGGGCGCGCTACGGTCAACGTAACCGACCGCGCCCTGGTCGAGCACGCCCATCAGCAATTCAACATGCTGTTCATGCTCGACGGCACCGGGACCGCCTTTCGTACCGGCGACACGGATCTCCCGCTCGACCGGTCGAGCGTTATCCTGTTCAATCCCTGGGTTCCGCACCTGAAGCTTGCCAATGCGGGCGAGCCGACGATGATCCTCTCGCTGGTCATCGAGCAGGGCTGGATCGATCGGGTCCTCGAAGCACAGAGGCTGCGCAGCGGGCTCGTCTTCCCCAATATCCTCGAGCGCATGACCCCCGCCGTCCGGCTCGCCGCCCAGCGGCTCGCGGGGGCTATCTCGCGCGGGCTTTGCGACACCATCGAAGATCGCGAGCAACCGCTCATGGAACTGATCGATGCGGTGGTCGCAGCCTATATCGCGCCCGAAGCAGCGTCGGCCGCGAACGGCGGGCGACCGATCGACTTCCGGATCCGCAAGGCGCTCCTCTACATCCACGAACATGCGCATGAAAATCCGCGGATCGACGAGATCGCGCGAATGGTCGGGCTGTCACGCTCGCATTTCTTCGAGCAGTTCCGCCGCTGTGTGGGCGCGTCGCCACGACATTATATCGACCATATCCGCATGTCGGCAGCGATGCGCTGGCTTTCGACCAGCGATCGCTCGCTGGTCGAAGTGGCCGACGAGCTGGGCTTTGGCGCGCACAGCAACTTCACCCGCTTCTTCGCCCAGCATATGGCGGTGTCCCCGAGCGAATATCGCCGCCAGACCTACGCCGCAGCCTGAAAGCATCCCCGGCGGCGCGGGCAAGGGCCGCCGGGGACTCCCGCTCCCCCCTCAGCGGGAGTGGTTGGGCTCCAGAAAGCCGATGATCGCGCGCGCGAGCGCGAGCGGGCATTCGTCCATCGGATAATGGCCGGCTTCGGGCAGCATCACGAGCCGCACGTCCTTGAGCGATGCAAGCCAGGTCGCGCGGATCACGTCTTCGGGGACGCCCCGGTCATGCGCGCCGCCGATTACCAGCACCGGGCAGCCGATCATGGCCGCCCCGGCGGCGAAATCGTCGCCGGCCCAGGATTCGAGATAGGCCGCGAAAGCATCGCGGTCGCTGATCGCGACCGAACGCTCCGCGCTCGTCTTCAACCAGACGAGCGGCAGCCGCTCGCCCGTCGTGATATCGAGAATTGCCTGGCGCGTGCCGACATCATCGGCCGCCGAGCGGAAGAAGCCGAAGGTCTCGGGATCGAACGGGGCGGGGCCGGCCCAGACCGGATTGACGCCGATCACGCGCTCGACGCGCGACGGCGCATCGAGCGCGACGCGGAGCGCCGCCTTGCCGCCCATGGAATGGCCGATGACGGAGAAGCTTGCCCAGCCGAGCGCGTCAGCCGCCTCGATCGCATCTTCCGCCATCGTCGCGATATCATAAGGGCCACCTGAGCCGCGCTGCGTTCCGTAGCCGCGCAGATCGGGAAGGGCGATCGTGAAGCGCTCGGGGTCGATGCCCGGCAGCAGGCCGTCGAATGCTGCATGGTCGTTGAACCAGCCATGGATCGCGATCGCCTTGGTCGGACCGTGTCCGTGGATCCTGATCGGCACCTAACTCTCTCCTGTCGATGTCTTGAGACGAACAAGAGCGGGTCGCGCGGCGCCTTGCAATCCACCCGCCCCGGATTGTCGGACTCATCGATAAGCCGCCGGAGCTGCCCATCAGGCCGATCACGCGCAACCCTGTAGAGAGACATGATCAGGTGAAAATCGCCCGGTTCTATGGGCAGGGGAGAGAGACTTTGAGCGCGCACTCGAGCACCGGCTATATCCCGGGCTTCGGAAACCATATCTCGACCGAGGCCGTCGCCGGCGCGCTGCCGATTGGGCGCAATTCGCCGCAGCGCCCGCCCTTTGGCCTTTATGCAGAGCAATTGTCGGGCACTGCCTTCACCGCATCCCGCACCGAGAACCGCCGGTCCTGGCTCTATCGCCTGCGCCCGAGCGCGGATCACCGGCCATTCAAGTCCTATGCCGGCAGCCCGCTATTCTCGCCTGCTACGTCGGTGGGGCCGCTCGCGCCCAACCGGCTGCGCTGGGACCCCCAGCCGCTCCCCGAGGCGCCGACCGACTTTGTCGACGGCATCGCAACCATGCTCGGCAATGGCGCGCCCGAGCAGCTCGAGGGCGTGGCGTTCCACGTCTATGCCGCCAATCGCGACATGATCGACCGGGTCTTCGTCAATGCGGACGGCGAGCTGCTGGTCATTCCTGAGAAGGGCGGGTTGACGCTTCTCACCGAGCTCGGCCGTATCGATATTGCCCCGGGTCAGATCGCGCTGGTGCCGCGGGGTGTGCGCTTTCGGGTATTGCTGCCGGACGGGGAGGCGAGGGGCTATCTCGCCGAGAATTATGGCGCCTTGTTCCGCTTGCCTGATCTCGGCCCCATCGGATCGAACGGCCTCGCCAATCCGCGCGATTTCGAGACACCGGTCGCCTGGTATGAGGATCGCGATACGCCGACCGAAGTCGTCCAGAAGTATCTGGGAAGCCTCTGGACCACCACGCTCGACCATAGCCCCCTCGACGTCGTGGCATGGCACGGCAATCTCGCGCCGTTCCGCTACGATCTTTCGCGTTTCAACACGATCGGCACGGTCAGCTTCGACCATCCCGATCCGTCGATCTTCACCGTCCTGACTTCGCCCTCCGACGTGCCGGGCCGGGCCAATGCCGATTTCGTGATCTTTCCGCCGCGCTGGATGGTGGCGGAGGAGACGTTCCGGCCGCCCTGGTTCCACAGGAACGTCATGTCGGAGGCTATGGGCCTGATCCACGGCGCCTATGACGCCAAGGCCGACGGCTTCGCCCCGGGCGCGATCAGCCTCCATAATCTTATGACTGGCCATGGTCCCGATGTCGCGAGCTGGGAGGGGGCGACCAGCGCCGACCTCCAGCCGCACAGGATCGAGGGCACCATGGCCTTCATGGTCGAAAGCTGCTGGCCCTACCGGCCGACCGCGCATGCGCTTCAGACCGAGCAGCTCGATTATGACGCTGTCTGGGCAGGCTTTCCGAAGGCCCGGATCGCATGATGGCGCTGACGATCGACGAGACCCATGATCCCGTCCGCACAAGCTGGGTCGGGAGCGCCAACGGCCATCCGGATTTCCCGATCCAGAACCTGCCCCTGGGGATATTCTCCCCCGCTGGAGGCGACCCGCGGCCAGGTGTTGCGATCGGAGACCAGATCCTGGACTTGCGCGCGATCGCGCATCTCCTCCCCGCGATCCTGAACGGCTCGCTCGCCAGCCCGGCACTGAACGCGCTTCTCCAGCACCCGGCAGCCGACCGGAACGCGCTACGCCAGAGTCTTTCCTGTCTCTTGTCTGAGCGCCGGTACGAAGCGGGGCTGCGCGCCCATCTTCACGATGCCGGCCGGTGCCGCCTCCATTTGCCGGCCCGGATCGGTGACTATACTGATTTCTATGTTGGCATTCATCACGCGACCAATATCGGCATGCTCTTGCGGCCCGACACGCCGCTGCTCCCCAACTATAAATGGATCCCGATCGGCTATCACGGACGCGCCTCCTCGATCCGGCTCTCGGGCGATGCCGTCACGCGCCCGACCGGACAACGACGCGACCCCGAGCGGCCGCAACCGGTCTTTGGTCCATCGACCCGGCTCGATTTCGAGCTGGAGCTCGGGGTCTGGGTCGGCGAGGGCAATATGCCCGGCCAGCCCATCGCCATCGGCGAGGCGGGCCGCCATGTCGCGGGCCTTTGTCTCCTCAACGACTGGTCGGCGCGCGATTTCCAAGCCTGGGAATATCAGCCGCTGGGACCCTTTCTCTCGAAGAATTTCCATACGACCATCTCGCCCTGGATCGTGACGGCGGAAGCGCTGGCGCCGTTTCGAGTTGCGCAGGCAGAGCGGCCCGCGGGCGATCCCGCGCCGCTTCCCTATTTGTGGGACGAAGCTGACCAGGCGAGCGGGGCCTTTGCCATCGACCTTGAAGTCACGATCTCGACCCGGCTGATGCGCGAGCGCGATCTGGCGCCGCAGCGCCTCAGCCTGTCCGATGCCGGCGCGATGTACTGGACGGCGGCCCAGATGATCGCGCACCACACCGTCAATGGCTGCAACCTGGAATCGGGCGACCTGCTCGGGACGGGCACGCTTTCGACCAGCAGTCCTTTGGGGCTCGGCAGCCTGATGGAGATCACGCGCGCCGGGCAGGCGCCTGTGGAACTGCCCGGGGGCGAAGTCCGCTCTTTCCTCGCGGACGGGGATGAGATCGGCTTTACGGGCCGGGCGCGCCGCGAGGGTTTCGTGCCCATCGGCTTTGGTCCCTGCCGCGCGAGGATCGCGGGAGGCGCGGACTGGACGCCGGGCGCCCTTTCCGGCGCTAGTCGCGCCGACCTGCTGCAAAAGAGCAGCTAATCAGCGGAGGACCCGCGGCCGGTTGCGATGGCTGTGCGGGAGGCGGAGCAAGAACGCAAGCACAACCAATGTACCCCCTGAGACCTATCAGACCGCCTTGCCGGCGCGCTTTGAAAGCTCGACGATGCGATCGGAGCAGATGGCGTGGACGACGCGGCCAAGCTCCTCAACCCGCTCGCCGAGCCACCGGAGTTCCTCTTCCGTGATGCGGTAATGCTTCGAGTAGCGCGCCTTGACATAGGCTTCCTTGAGCTTCTCGAACCGCGCGCGCTCGGTACGATTGCCGTCCGGCCAGACGTCAACCAACCGGCGATCGAGCCGCTCTGCCTGGGTGCGCAGGAAGCCGATATTGTGGACGTGCGGGGTGTAGAACGTGACCACCAGCAGCACGCAGTGATAGAGCCGCTCGGTTGCCTGATGCAGTTGAAATGCCGCGTTCTTGAAACGCTTTCGTTCAAGATTGAACGTGAAGTTGTCGTAGAACTCGTTGCCGCTCAGAAGCCACTCGTCGAAATACTCTTGCGCCATTGCAAGCGCCTGTTCGGGGGTCTTTGGCTTAGGCGTGTGCAGCTCGGTGTCATCGAACTGGTAGAGCGCGATGCCGTCCTCGCGCACGTCCATGAAGAAATAGCGGCCATGGGCGAGGCCGTCATTCACCTCCTGGAGCGTGTGGACGATGAAATTGACCGGGGTCCGGAGCGTCTTGGTGATCGCCAGTTCGCGGTTCAGGCGGTCCTCGAGCTTCAGCCAGTAATCGACCCGGTCGGTCAGCCGCTTGTCGTTGACGATGATGAGCAGATCATAGTCCGACTGATAGCCCTTGGCGGTGTGCGGCTCGTCCACCCAGCCACCGCGCGCATAGCTTCCATAGAGGACGATCTTCTCGATCCTGCCCTTCTTTTTCCACTGGTGCCGGGCGAGTGCCAGCGCGTCCTCGAATTCCTCGAAGACGATCTGGACGACGCGCTCAAGTTCGCGCTGTTTGGCGGCGGGGAGATGATCAAGACCAGTGCGCATCATCGACACCTAACAAGCTGGACAGGTTGTTGCATCCCTTGTCGTTGCCGAACCGGTTGAACGGCGGCAGCCGTGGTGCCCTAATCCCGATCATTCCGAACCCGTCAGGTCGATTCCGAAAGCTGGCGTTTTTTCACACAGCGTGCAGATGGCTGAGTTTGGGACTTTACTGCCGTTCCCAAGCGACGCTTCAGATGGCAGGTATTGCCAGATGCGGTCAAAACGGAATGACCCCCGCCCGGTAATGCGACAGGACTTCCTCACGGTCAACGAAGTCGCGGCCATGCTCGATTTTCCACTCGGAAAACGAGAAGAACAGTGAGTGAGCGAGCACTCCGATTATGGGTTTACGCTTGGGGAACTGGTGTGCCGTCAGGTCGTAACAGAGATTACCTACCATCACCCAGAAATGATGCTCGTGCTTCCTCGGCTTAGTGCCCTTGATGACGACGACGTTGGTTAGACCGTATTTTTCTTCCAGAAGATAGGTGAGGATTAGCGACACGCTCTCGCAACAGTTCCGGGGATAGGAATAGCTGAACGGGAACTCGAATGTTTCTGCCGTTCGGTTGGCCTCTAGAAACGCCATCAGGCGACCTGCGGAGCGATCAAGGTTGGCTTTTCCAAGCGGACGAAGGGTCAAGTTCGAAGCTGGAGTGGCGACCATCAGACGAGCGCCAGCCGAAGTTCCTCGATGACCGGGCCGAAACGATCGGCAAGGCGCTGATCGCAGGTCACGAGAAGATAGTCGCGCTCGACTGCCTGCGCGACGATCCACAGGTCGTTCTCGTCCACTTGGAGTACCTGCCCTGAAGCACGATCCTGCCAATTCTCAAGCCAGCGCGGGGGGCGTCGGCCAAGGTCGAGATAATGCGCGGCGAGTCGCGCTTTAACATCTGCGTAGGCTTCGGCGGTATGTCTGCCGACCTCGGCGAGCGGGTATCGTCCGGCTTGGATCAGCGTTTGCCGGATATGGCTGACATCCTGCCCGGCGCGCTGCGCGGCTTCCATGCCGTAGCGCAGCTCGGCGAGGACAATGACCGGCAGGAACACGAGGTCCGCCGCGGAGAAGACCTGCGCACGCGCTAACACCGCAGCGTGATTGGGCCTGCGCGGGTCGAAAAGTGCCGAGACGAAATTGGTGTCCAACAGGATTTGCTCCATCAGGCGATGAACCTGGACAGAGCGTCATTCTCCTCATCGGGGACGGGTTTGAACACGTCGAGAACCCAGGGGCCTCGGTTGGCGTTAGCATCGCGAGTAATCCATTCGCGCAGCGGCACGTATCCCCGGAAGTCGTCGGGTAGCCATCCGCTGAAGGGATGGAGCGTCGGCCGCTCGCGGCCCTTGAAATAGTCGAAGAGCTGGCGCTCTAGCTTGGGCGGCAGATCATAACCGTCGAGCACGATCGCATCGATCCAGGCGATGAGGCGATCGAGCCGATGATCGAAAATGTCACCTGCCATCACGCTATTCAGCTTCTCGTCGAGAAGACGGCTATACTCGGCCAGGGCATCGCGGAGCGCGGGCTTATCCAGCGCGCGCGGCAGTGGCATTCCCTCCAGCATCTCGTTGGTGAAATGCTGGACCGTCGAGTGCTCGGTCACGAAGGCATTGGCGAGTGGGCCATTGAGGATGGCGGCGAGCGTGTCGACGTCATAGTCGCCGGTCGGCCAGATCCCGGAAAACTGCTGAGAGGCCCAAAGCCCGGTTTTGTCTGCGGCGGCGGCCAAGCGCCAGGGGCCGCGCGATGAGCGTTGGTTGTTAATCAGGACCTTGGGTTGGCCCCACGCCCGGGTCAGGGGGCCCATGCGGTCATTGAAGTCGGGGTCGACGCTAATCCATACCGGTCTCATGAGATGGAACGGCGCTAGGCTGTCCGCGGGACGGTACAGACCGCGCTCACGGAGGGGGCCCGGACTGTCGAAGACACCGTCACGCTGCGAACGCCAGCGCAGCCCGCGGTAGACATTAGCATGGCCGCCAAGCTTCGGGCTTTCGTCGAGGTAAGACCAGAGTGAATCAAGTTCGTCGATCCAGAGGTCGCCTGAAGGTGCAGCGCGTACGCTATGACGGATCGCGGTTACGCTCCCATCACTCAGAAACGCAGTGCGATCCCCATCGCTGACGGTGGTCGTGCGCAGGTGGACGAGGGCGCCCGTCTTCGCCTCAGCGCGTCGCTCGCTGGCAAGGATGAGCGCGCAGGGATAGGTTGCCTTTTCGAAGATGCGATCTGGGAGGCTGATGAGCTCTACTCGGCCGTAGGCTTCGGCGAGACGTGCGCGCACCTTGCGATACTTGGCTTGTTGAAGAACGCCGTGAGGAAGCACGAATCCCAAGGCGTCCGGCGCGGCATCGATCGCGGCCGACAGCGCCACGGCAGCCTTGGAGGTCGACCGGGCAAAAGCCTCAGGATATTCGAGACGCTCCTCTACCGTGAAATCTTCGAAGGGCGGGTTGCAGAGCACGACGGTTGCGCCGGCGAGGAAGCTGGCGAGTGCCCCTTGTGCAAAGAGGTCGGTCGACTTCAGGTGCCAGCCATTGGCGTTGGGATAGTCGGCGAGGATCAGCGAGAGTGTAGCGACCTCGCAGGCGAAGACATCGAGTTCAGCGCCAGAGAGTCGCTCGACCAAAAAGGTATGGCGCTTTTCGGCCGGCCAGTCGGGAGGCAAGAGGTCGCGCAGCTGGCGCAGCGCGGCGACGAGGAAAATGCCTGCGCCGGCAAATGGCTCAGCGATACGGACCGACTGCGGGTCATAGCGCGAAAGGTCGATTCGGCTGAGGACATATTCTGCGACTGGACGCGGCGTGCTGTGCGTTCCGAAGAGCTTGCGCGTGTCGGCGGTGACCAGCGTGTTCTCATAAACGAACGCGAGGCTGTCTGACGAGATGTTCCGCAGGGTGATCGCCTGCTGCAGGCGCGCCCAGGCGGCCGCGATCGCCGCGTCAGTGACGGCCGCCACGTCCGTGGCGAGCAGGCCGAGCCCATAATAGCGCTGAATACCGTCGAGGACCGTTTGCACCTGATCGGAATCCCAATCGGCGGACGCAGGATGGGCGCGGTCGATGAGAATTTTCGCTGCCAGGAGACGGAAGGTCAGGCGGAACGCTGCCTTCTCGCTGTCGCGGGTCGCACCTTCAGGCAGAAGGCGCTCGAGCACATCGGCCATGGCTTCATGCAACTTGTGCTGCACTTCGCGTTCGATCGCTGGGAGAAGGCCGAGATCGATGAAATCCGCCTGGGCGGCACCGCGCGGTAGCCCGACCGCCTTGGCGCGGTGGAGCGCTTGCGGGCTCCATTGCTCGCGGCGGCGCTCGAAGAGCGCTGGCAGTTCGGAGATCGGCACCCGCTCAAGTAGGCGCGGCGCGTCGTGGGCACCGACCGCCCAGACCCCGACATCGTTCGCGTCGATCGAGAAAAACACGGGCGCGCCGAGCGCGCGATTTGCCATGATGGCCACTTCATTGTCGCCGGCCCCTTCGACCACTCCGAAGGCGGCAGAGCGGAAGGATTCCGGGGTCTGGGTGAAGGCAGCGAGCGCGACGGTGCGGGTTGCCGCGCTGGGATCGAGCACGTCGGCAAAGCTATAGCCGAGGTGGAGCGCGTCAGCATGGTAGCCGATGGCGCGCAGGCCCGTTTCGATCGAGGCGAGGGCCTTCATCGGACCCGCACCGCCCGGAACAGTGGAAGCTGACCGCCCTGATCCTGGGGCGCGAACCGCGCTTCGATGATATCGAGATGTGGGTCGAGGCGAAGGATGAGGCTGTCGGCTTCACCCAAGCTCAGCAAGGTTTCTGGGAGCAGCTCGCCACGCTCCATAGCGCGCAGCGCCAGCACACACCCACGAAGCGCCGGGAAGGGGACTCCGGAAAACAAGTCGCGCAAGGCGTGCAGCAAATTTTTGTGTGCCTGGAGCTCGATATGGAAACGCTCGCGCAGCACTACGGCGAGCCTCAGCAGCAACACCGTCTGCCAGCCATAAAGCGCGGGGCGGCCTGGTCCGCGAGCCTCAATGTCGGGCGGGATGAGGCTGCGCCGGTGCGACCACTCGCGAAGCTGATTCGCGGTGAGGCCGGTTAGCGCCTGGACCTGTCCTGCCGGGATCACGGCTGCGAGTCTCCCTAAACGGTCACGGCAACCACTTAATGCCCCAAAGCGGGCACCATGCCCGCTTCTGCATTTTAAGCGGGTGCGATACCCCTTTCATGGGAAAGCTGCAAGTTCAACCTGAGGGACAATCGTTCGACGCTGCGTTGCGCGAATGCGGTCTGGTGCCAGCGGCTATTCTTCAAACAAATTGGCTTGCGGCGGCGCGTCCTTTTCGACCTCTTCCGTCATTGCTTGGGCGGAGGCGGTGGTCGTGCCGGGGTCCGCCTTCCAAGCATTCGCGAAGCGCTCGCGATCAACATTTGCATAGTCGAGCAGCGCACCGAGCATTGACTTGGTGTGGACGCTGAGGCCGTCGAACGTCGGCAGTGCGACGTGATAGCTTGCCATCTCCAGCTCCCGCCCGGTCATGAAAAGCTGATCCGACTTCAGAAGCCGGACGGCTTGATCTGCGACAATCTCAGCCGGGATTTGGTCCAGGTCACGCTTCAGCCCCGCCTCAACTGCGGTCGCAGTGCCGCGACCGCCGGGGGCGTATTTCTCGACTAGTGCCATCGCCAAGCGAAGCGTTTGCTGACCATCATCGTCGCCTAAGGCTCCGAGCCGCACGGCCCGCAGGATCAGGTCGCGCCTCTCGTCAATTGTTCGGAACGCCGCACCCACGCTGACATAATCGAGGCTCTGGCAGGCGATAGCCCCGGCGAGATATGCTAGGCGGCCAGCCGAACGAGCGGCCTGTGAATCTGGATGGTATGCAACGGCGGCTGTCGCCAACCGTGAGAAACCTTCCAAAGCTCTGACAGCCGATGGAGCGCCAAATCCCTCAGAGAGCGCCGACAGGATGTCAAAGCGCGCATCCTGTAGGCTCTTGTTTCGGAAGCTCTTATCGACCGCCTGCAATTCGGCGATCAGTTGCTCATCGCCCATTCGGTCCGGGTAGAGAACGGACTGACTATTCTGAATGCGCTGAATGTCCGTGCCGTCGATCAGCTGCAGATCGAGCTTTTCCGCCACAGACCGCAGGCTTTTCCGCTTGTCGGTCGTTGCAACATAGGCCCCGTCAACATCGAGCGCATCGGCTAGTCCGCTCGTCCAAAAGATGCGCTCAACAGCCTTCGGGCGTTGCTTGTACTTGATGTCGCAAATCTGCACCCGGCGAGACGTTCCCGTCGGACGTTCATACAACCAAAGGTCGACGTCGGTTAGGTCTTCGTCCGCAAATCGAAATGGGACCCCGCGAATGACAAAGAAACCAGCGCGCAGGAAGTAGGCGCGCAGCACCTCTTCCAACACGGCCCCCTTGGGCGTTTGTAACTTGTCGCTCATCACAGCACCCGCCCGCCGCGAACGGCCTCTAGCACATCCCGGGTCGCCCGCTTGCTCAACGAGGATTGGCTCTTGCGAACCGACGTGCGGCTTTCTTCGGGCCCAATGTATCCCGCCATCGGCGCGCTGGGCAGATCTGCGAGAGATTGGGCATAGGCGTTCCCTTGGGTGAGCACCTGCAACGCGAGCTCGCCTACCTCCCTCTTGAGGAGCCGCAGATAGTACCGATTGGCGTAGTTCGCGTCCCGCCTGAGCTTGACGACTCCGTTGACCTCAAGAACACGATAGTCCTGTCCGATGGAAGTCGTTGGGCCGACCTCGCGACCAGAAATCAGCTTGTTCACAAGGGCAGGCAGCTGGGTGATCCGGCCTTGGGAGGATGAGCGAGAAACCATGCCGTAGGTAAGCGCAGCCACTAGCGATTTCGCCATGTCGAAGCAATCATCCACCATGGGGTCGACAAATTTGTGAAAGGCTGCCGGTGCAGTGACATAGACGTGGCTGCCCTGTTCGTTCGTGACCTCGTTGAGGTCATAGACGGCTGCCGCAACCAGCTTCTCAAAGAGCGGCTTCGACAAAACGTGCTCAACGTGCTGGACGCTCAGGCATCCGCTCTTGGATAGCTGCTCGGCGATCTCGCTGACCAAGCGCTGTTCAGCATCGTTCAGCGAGGTCAGCACCTTCTGGGTTTTGACGACGGATGAGCGGCGAAACAGGTTGCCGTTGAACAGCAGCCGATCATTGCCATCACCTTCCTTATCGACAAACCCAATACCCTCGGCGCGGTCGAGGAAGTCGCCGACCTGGGCATTGGTGAGCTTGTGGGTGTCGCCAATCCGTTGGGAGACATCGGCGCGCCGGATTGGCGCGCCCGAGGCGATTTCCGCCAACGTGATCGACGCTTCTTCGTAGGTGCTCGGCTCCGCCTCGTTGTAGATGTCGGTAGCATGACCGAGCGAGCCGCGCGTGGTGACGCCCAAGATCGAGATGTCGTTGGTGGACTGGTCGATCAGGCGCTTGCGTTCAAGCACCTGGAGGAGCCCGTTCAGTTCCAACCGGGGGTCGAGCCCAGATGCGACGGCGATAGCGCGGGCCTCGACCTTGGTGACGGTAGCCTGGTTTGTTTGACCGAGCTTCGTTAGTAGCGTCGCGGCCTTTGCCGCTTCGTTGATAGCAGGGAACTCCGCTGGCCCGTTCACGTCCAGAACGAGCTTGCGGCCGTGGTGGACCACCCACGCGCCCTTGAGTTCCTTTTCGCTCGCCGTAGTCATAGGTCCCCCGCGTGGCTGGCTGGTAAACAGCCATGGCGGAGGGCTGACCAACGTGTTTGCCGTAAAAGTAGCGCATACCGCCGACGTGATCCAGCGTGCCCGCCCTTATTGGGCGCGTTGCCGTCCGGCGGGTTTGCGTGATGCGAATGGCAGGTTCCAGCACGAGCGGTCGTTCACGCCCCGGCCGCTGAAGGTCCTGAGTTGGTCGGACAACTGCCGCTTGAGGAGGGCGGTCGCGAACCGCAGCTATGCCGGCCTTGACTCCGGAAAGCTGCCGGTCGGCTCCCGGCCCGATACCTGCTGTTCGCTGCGAATGGTAGCTATGCGCCCTCATCCCGGGCGTTCGACGCTTCGCACATAATCCCGAAAGGCCGTCGCGGCCGCGTTTCCAAGCGGAGCGAGGCAAAGCAGGATCGCTCGTGATTCAGTTCAGGTGCGCAGCCGGGGATTGTTGGGGCGAGGCCTGGTCGAGCACCGCGCCAGCGCTGAGCGAGGTGCGGGTAGGCGAAGGAGGTTCTCATTCGCGGTCGACAAGAAGTCGCACGCCCTGGCGATTGCTTGGCCGGAAAAGGCGCATGTTTCCCTCGGAGAAGGGATTGGCGAGTTCATGCACCGTGATGAGCCTGTGGTCGAGCACATTGGAGATATACAGGATCTTCCAGATGCCGCTCTTCTCGTCGGCAAACTGGACTGCGGCTTCGACTTGAGAGCGTTCCAGATCGATGTGCCCGGGGTCGCCGATATGTGCTTTTACCTCGAAATAGAGGCCGCCACGCGAACGCGGAACGTGGAAGTCGTAACCACGATCCTGAACGATGCCGAGGCACAGGAAGCGACGTCCGAGGGATGAGACCCAGTGCTCATCGGAGAAGGTGCGGACGGTCCTCTTCAAATGGACATAGGCGGCATATTCGCCGGCGAACCCGATCAGGTCGCGTTGCTGATCGGTCAGGAACGACGGCTCGGCGGTTGACGTGCTAGGCCCTCTCTTCCTTGGGGGGCGCTCATCGCCTTCCGGAAATGGTCGGAGCACAGCTGGTCCGGATCGTGCCTGAAACGCCTTGCTGAGGAGGCCAGCCTTAAGGGCGTCGGCGACCGCCTGAAGTGAGGCCGGGGTCCCTCCTTCGATCTCGATATTTCCGAACCTCATGCTCCGGCTCTTTCGCGCGTCGTCCTCGCGCCGCCGCTCTTCCTCCTTGCGCTGGAAGTCGAGATCCGCCGCTTCGAGGCCAAGCTCGTGGAGGTCGGTAGATTGTGGCATGGCTGCGGGCCACGCCCCGACTTGCGCGAGCGCGGCAGGCATCCCTGTGGCCTCGACCACGAAGAAATCGAACACGCCGCTGACCATGAGCTCCCTCAGGGCAACTTCGGATTTTGCCGAATGGAGGGCGGGCAGGGTTCGGCCGGTTGATTTCGACGCCCATGCTGACGCCAGCCGTCGGAGTGTATCGAGTTCGGCGGAGAGCGCCGTACGATTGCGCTGCCGCAGGTCATTCAGAGCGCCATCCGGCGCCCCGATTGGCTTTGGCAGCGCTTCATCGGCGAGCTTCGCGATGCGAGCATCGATAGTGGCATCGTCGAGATCGTCATGCGTCTCGGTCCAGGACTCCTCGAAGGAGATCCATTTGAGATCCCGGGCCTCACGATACGCGGCGAGGTCGATGTCGGCGAGCACCGGTGCAGTGAACGCGTTTCGAACCTGCTCCGACAGCGCCGGGCGAAGCTCGTCCAGGCGTTCCTCGAACGCCCTGCGCAGCGACGCTTCGAATCGCAGCGGGGGAAACCGGGGGCCTAACGCGGCGGCGGCGGCATTGAATTCCGCCAAGGGAAGGCCGATCGTCCGGCGGAGCTCGTCCAGGCCTTCGGCCTCCCTGCAAAGCGTCACGAGGATGCGTGCTTCCTCCACACCGCCGCCCGCGCCTACGATCGCCGTGACGAGATCGTCGTCTTCGATGAGCGTGGTCTCCCGGTCCAGAAGCGCGTTGGCAGCGTCCAGCCCGAACCGCGCGCAGATGAACGGGAGCAGCCAGTCCATGATGCGTCGGCTGCCCGCACGCAGCGAGCGCTGGATCTCGCGGATCCTTGAGACTGGCTGTCCGAAAGCGCTGGCGATGGCTTCGTCGTCCGGACGGGTCAGCTGACCCGACACCTTGGGCTGGTCGGTCGCAATGGCAAGGAACACCATGCGGAAATCTGTCAGCAGCCAAGCCCGGCCGAGCGCCAAGGCAATCCCCCGGGACAGGCGTGCGAGGGCGTCCCAGTCAAGACTGCTTCCTGCGCTTTGGATGATGATCGTCGGACGCTCGTCATGCGGAACCGGGAGGACGCCCGCGAGCGTCTCCGGAAGCGGACCCGTTCTGCCATCGATCTCGACCCGAATGTCGCGTGCGTGGATTATCCTGAGACGGCGGAAGTCGTCGAACAGCGCCTGACGGCTCCGCGGCGTGCTGCGATTGAGCGAGCTGTTGTGGAATTCCAGCGCCAGCACGGCGATCTCCGCAAGCCAGTCGCGTCCGTCGTCGACAAGCCGGGCCCTCTCGGCCGCGAGGTCCAGATCGGCGTCGTCGACGATGATCCTCGGTCGGACCTCGTCCACGAGCCGAACGTCCGCATATCCCGCCGCCTTCAGGGCGTCGGCCGCATTTGCGGCGGCGTCGGCCGGAACGACAAGAAGCCGATGGCCCAGTGCCATGAGCAGATTGTCGAGCGTCGGGTCCGTTCCACCGCTCACAAACACCGTCCGCGGATTTTCGGGATCGGGCAGATGACACATGAGCCGTCCGGATGCCTGGACGGCAAGGAGGATGCCCCTCGGTAGCGCCGGAACCGGGGTCAGCGAGTTCCAATCGCTCCAGGCCTGGCGATATTCGCTGCGGAAGCTGCCGTGCTCGTGTTCCGCGATACCACGCTCGAGCGTCTTTCCCAGCTCCTCGATCCGCGCCGGCGCGCTTTCCTTGGCATTCCACATCCTCAACCCGAGGCGGGTCGAGAAGACATCTCTCGCTTTCGCGTTTCCGTCGAGCGCTTCGCGGATCGGCCGTTCAATTCTCGGAAGGAAATATGGCAGGGCCTCGGTTCGTGGCGAGAACCAGCAGTCGCCCGGGCGCTTCCACGAGAGTTCGTCATCGAAGGAGACCGGGAGCCACTCGGCCTCCTGCAGGAAGGCGAGGAGGGGGCTCGGCCAGTTCACCGTGTCGCCCATGCCGGCGGTGCGGTTCAGGACGGTGGTGAAATATTTCGGATCGATGTCCGGGACCGCCTTCGCGACGAGCCGCGCATAGGCCTGCTTCGCCCGATCGCTCATCCCGGCATGCTCGCCCTGGAGCGGGAGGGCGAAAAGGGTGTCGTTCGTCGCGTAGTTGCCGCTCTGATAAGAGAAGCTGCGCTGGATCTTCGAGAGTGCGGCCCGCCACGTGACACCCAGGCGCGATTCGATGGACAGCGCTGCCCCATAGCCGCGCCGCACGCCGATCCAGGTGTTCACATGCTCGGAGACGCTCGGATAGAAGACCGGCCGCAGTCCGTCCTTCACGCCCAGCAGTCGAAGGAAATGGACCCAATCGGAGGCAGTGCCTCGATCGCGGGACGGCCATTGGTCCCAGGGTACCACGAGGCTGTCGACCATGTTCTTGGTCGGACGCGTGGCGGAGCCGATCTCGTCGCAGAGCTCCTGCATGATGTCGCCGGTCGTATCCCGCCAACCCGAACTGAACCGGGTGTTCGGGGCGGTCTTGAACTTTCCGTCCGCTACCAGGACAGGGAGTTGGGCCGCCAGCAGCGCCTTCTCGACCTCGGGCGACTTGTGGGACTTCCAGGCGTCGAACGCCCAGTTGATCGCGGCGAGCGCCGTCTGGCGCTTCGGACGCTTTCCGAGAAGCCGCCCCATGCCAGCGATCACGCGCGGCAGGCTGTATTCGGTCGCCAGGCCCGCATTGACGAACTCTGCGGTCACAGGCTGCGGCCAGGAAAGCAGCGGGTCGGCGAACTGCATTCGCTGCGCTACGCTCTTGGGCGGAAACAGGGTCGTGCCCGCAAGGCGCTTACGCCGTCTCGTGGCGTTCTCGGGGTCCGAGCTGATGAAGAGTTCCCGCTCACCCAGTGTCTCTGGGGAGTTGGCGGCACCAAGTGTGCCATCCTCGAGGCGGAAGATCGCCTTGCCACGCATATGGGGAAGGGCTGGCCTCAGCTTAGCGAGATCGGCGTAGAAGCTCTCCCAGTCCTGCTTCGTGGCCTTGCGGCGCCGGCCATTCAGATCCTTGGCCAGGATCGGCGCCCAGTCGGCGATGGTGGTTCCGGATGGTTCGAGCCCATAGTCGGATTCGTCGATGAAGGTTCGTAGCGCTTCCAGCCTCTTGGTGCCCAAGGCTCTGCGCACCATCGGGACGCCGCAGGCACGCACGAGCCACTGGCCCGTGACAATGCCGAACTTGTCGTCATTCCAGTCGTATATCTCCGACAGGGGCGCCCATCGCTTCTCGCCGTCGCCGCGCCGCACCGCCGGCAGCATGATGTCCCCGACGTCGAAATCGGCCCGCTCGCATGCGTCGGACAGGCGCTGCGGGTCGGCATGCCAGGCGAGGGCGTCGACGGCGGCGGCCGAAGTCTTCAGGGAGATCGTGTCGCTGTCCGCGACCGTGCGGGCCACCGCCAGACAGAGATCGGCGACGCTGTCCAGCAGGAAGCCGTTCAGGGGATTGTCCAGATCCAGGTCGCGCCTGTTGGCATCTGGATAGAATGGCGCGTCCAGGCAGCCGTTGAACGGAGCCGGGGTGTCCATCGGTAGGAAGGCGAAGAAGTTGCCCGCCTTCGCGTCCTGCGAGAGTGGCAGTGCGACGGAGACTGAGGGCGCGCCCTTCCACTCCTTCCAGCGTTCCACTGGGTGGTTCTCCGCGACGGCCCTGTCAACGCTCGCCCGGAACGCCGCATCGTCGACCTCCATCCGCCCCACCAGGTAGCGGTATCGGTCGACGGTCACCTCTTCCAGCGTGAGGTTGCGGCCGAAGCTCGACTTCTCGGCACCCTTGCCGGACCGGCGGAGCTCCTTGGGCTCGCTCTTGCCGTCGGCATCGACCGTCTCCAGGAGCAGCGACTGCAATCGATCGAGGAACAGCGTTATCGGCGCCTTCTCGTCGAGCAGAAGGCGCATCTCCTCGCCGGCGCGTGCCGCCGCGACCGCGTCGCGCAGCGGCAGCCGGACGAGGGTCGAGAAGCCGGCTCCTGCCACCGCCTCCGCAAGGTCGTCCGTCACGTCGATGGGAACCGGCAACTGCAGCCTGTGCACCTTGCCGACCACAATGTCCGTCAGGGCGGCCTCACCGACACTATCGAGCCATCCCCGCTCGTCGTCGGGCGTGGCGAACCGGAAGCAGAAGCCGTCAAAGGTCGTAGAGGTCGGATCGATCTTCGAGAAAATCTCGACGGAATCCGACAGCAGCTCGACGCTGCGGAAGCCCAGCCCCTTGTGCCCGATGAAGTTACCCGGCGTCTTGTTGCTCATCGCGGGGTTGGAGATCGCGTCGACATTGTCGCACGTGAACCCTTGGCCGTTGTTGGCGACGTAGATCGTGCCATGGGTGCCTTCGGTGAGGTCGAGGCGCAGGAGTATGCGGGGAGCGGAGGAGGTGCGCGCGCCGTCATAGGCATTCTGAATCAGCTCGCGCAGAACCCGCTTTGCGTAGAGATTGGCGGCCTCGCGGGTGAGTTCCCGCATGGCTTCGTCGCGCTTGGAGCCGGCCTTGGCATTGCTCAGGGTGACGCCCATCTCTCGGTCGAAGATGTTCTGGACGAACGCCGCCGCCGAGGTCCGGTCCGCGATGCCGTCTGCTGCGGCATCTTGTCGATCGCCTTCGAAATCGAGCTCTGCGCCGATCTGCAACTGATCCCCCTTCTGTCGGATAGGCTGCGCTCCCAACATCTGAAGCCGACCATAGGCGGGCGCAGCAGATCATCGAGGACAACGGAATGTCGCATAGCATCAGCAGACTCGCGACGGGTTGTGTTGTTCTTTGTTCGTTCTACTATGTTCGTTCCAGTCAATCCGCGGGCGCGTAACGACCTCAAAAATCGGCGCTGCGGATCGTGCGCCTGTGACTTTGAAGCCGCTGCATAGCGGCTCAGCCGACGCTCCCTCTGCGCGGGAGGGAGGCTTTGGCGCGTTCAGCGCTACTCATAGCGATTGATCTTGGCCAGGGGCAGCAATCCCTGGGGGTCGACCAGAAGGATCCGGGTGACGCCGGCCTCGCGCGCCCGCTCCCTGGCATGATGGATGAGCTCGAGTGCGGGGAGCTCGAAGCCGTTCAACCGGCGCGGCACCATCCGCTCCGCCGGCACCGGTCCGACCAGATCCGTCGCGAGATCGGCGACGATCGTCTGCCCGATCCCTTTTGGCCGATCGACATAAACGATGAAATAAGGCTCGCCGGGCTCGATCAGCGCTTCGTTGATGATGATCTCCGCCAAAACGCCTCCTCCAAACTTGTGCCGGAACAAGGATGGAACGAAGCGGCTGGCGGTTCAAGCGGGGATACGCAGCGGTTTTTACTCCGGTGCCGCAGCAAACAGCGCAGACCGGCTTGCGATAGTGCTGCAACGTCGCGATGATCCGGGACCTATGACCGACGCCCGAAAGAAATTGTCGATCCGATCGCCCTCCGCGGATGCGGGACGGAAAGAAGCTGAGGCGGCCGCGCTGCTCGCCCAGGCGATGGAGCATCATCTCTGCGTGCGTTGGTTCTATAATCGTACGCTGATGCTCGCGGCGCCCCAGATTCTCTACCGGAAGAACGACAGCCTCTATTGTGATGCCGTCGTGACCGAGCGGGGAGGGATGACGGTGCTCGAGCAGAAGCTCGGAAGCTTCAATATCGCGGGCCTCAACAGTGTTGCGCTGACCACCGAGGCCTTCACCCCGTGGGAGCCGATCGATCTGTCTGACGACCGCTATCGCGCAGGGGTCGTCGCGCATGCGTCAGGCTGATCCTGCCGTCGCACACTTGCCGGCACAGATTGATCACGCCAGGGCGATCCAGCTTCGCGAACATATTTGAGGAGGGGAAGGCTTTCCCCTGAGGGCGAGCCGCGTGCGTCTCGCCCGACCCCTTTTGTGGGGCCGCTGCCCCGCAACACCCCGCAAGAGGAAGAGCAGGGCCCGAAGGTCCGTGACGGATTGAGGATGGCGGGAGTGGCCTGCCGCAGGTCCGTCGCGGAGACCCTCCATGGCAGGATCAGACGGCAGCGCTCAGGCTGCGCACGCGACACTTTACCAACAAATCACCGGCCGGATCATCGCGGATCTCGAGGCGGGGCGGGTCCCCTGGGTCCAGCCCTGGTCGGGCGCCGGCGCCACGATCGGGATGCCCTATAACGGCTTCAGCGACCGGCGCTACAGCGGCATCAATATCCTGACCTTGTGGAATGCGACCGTCCGGCACGGTTTTACCAGCCATGCCTTCCTGACCTTCCGCCAGGCCGTCGCCCTTGGCGGTTCGGTCCGCCGGGGCGAGCAGGGGATCGGCATCCTCTATACGCGCCGCTTCGCGCCCGGCGCGGAACGTAGCCGCACCGGCGAGGAGGGGCGGTCGCGCGGAGCAATCCCCTTTCTCAAATGGTTCACGGTCTTCGCGGTCGACCAGTGCGAGGGGCTGCCGCCAAGCCTTGTGGTACCAGCTCCGCCGGTGCCGGCCGGACTTATCCGCCCGCAAGCCGAGGCATTGATCGCGGCGACCGGCGCCGACTTCCGGATCGGCGGACCCTCGGCCTATTACAGCCCTTCCGGCGATTTCGTCGCTGTCCCGCGCCCGGACGATTTCCATGACCCGGTCAACTGGCATCGGACCGCCTTTCACGAGCTTTCGCACTGGGCGGGCCATCGCTCGCGCCTCGACCGCGACCAGACCGGCGCGTTCGGCTCGGTCGCCTATGGCAAGGAAGAACTGATCGCCGAGATGGGGGCGGCCTTTGTCTGTGCGGCCCTGGGCATTGTACCGACCGTGCGACATGCCGACTATATCGGCTCGTGGCTCGAGATCCTCCGCGCGGACAATCGCGCTATCCTGCGGGTCGCGAGCGCCGCCTCGCGCGCGGCCGACTATTTGCTTGCCTTCCGACCTGAGATTGGCCGGGCCGCGAATGACGACGATGGCGATGACGGGCCCCATGGTGGTGCCGCCGCCGTGATCGTCCCCGCGTCGCTCGGGAGGATCGAAGCATGATCCTCCTCACTCCCGAAATCCGTGCGGCGCTCCGCGCCAACGACATCGCCCGGATCGATGCGGTTGCCACAGGCAAGCGCGAACCCGATCCGGTGCCTGTGGTCCGCTTCTTCAATCCGCTGGGGCCGGCGACCTGGCTCGCAACCGAGCTCGACCCCGACGGCATCCTGTTTGGTCTCGCTGATCTGGGCTTTGGCTGTCCGGAACTCGGCAGCTTCGCGCTGGGCGAGCTGAAGGCGCTTCGTCTGCCCTTTGGACTCGGCATCGAGCGCGACATCCTGTTCGAGGGCAGGCACCCGCTGTCGGTCTATGCCGAAGCGGCGCGCCGGGCCGGCTCGCTCGTGCTTGCCGAGGGCATGCTGAAGCGCGCGGCGCGCTCACTTCGCGGGGGACGATGAGGCCGTCACTCGGCCGCGGCGGGGCGATGGGCGGCGGTTCCCGCCGCAAAAAGAGGAGAGGGCGAGGAGGGCCTGGAGTTTCGTGACGGGCCAGGAGCCGGGAGAGAGTCTCGCGGCGGTCCGTCATGGAGACCGACCCATGGCCAAGACGCCGCAGAAAATCACCCTCAGCCCGTCGCGCGACATTCCGTTCGACCGGCTGGTTCTTTCCCAGGACAATGTTCGCCGCATCAAGGCAGGCGTCTCGATCGGCGAGCTGGCGGACGATATCGCCCGCCGCACCCTGCTACAAAGCCTGAACGTCCGTCCGCTGCTCGATGCGGCGGGGCAGGAGACCGGATTGTTCGAGGTGCCGGCCGGCGGCCGGGGCGACCCCCCGCGCGCATTTGTGGGGGAAAACAAAACGCGCTACG
>NZ_JASATQ010000073.1:0-25189 GCF_038440415.1 Sphingomonas sp. OTU376
CCTATACGGTGACGCCGGGTGGTTGTTGCCCTAACCGCCCGCCCAACCCCCACCCCTCGATCCCCTCCCTTCCAGGGAGGGGAAGCGCGGTCACCGAACCGTCAGCGTCGTGCTCTTCAAATCCACCGAGTTCGGCCCGGCCGAGATCGTGAACGTCCCCGGCTCCACCACCCGCTTCATCTGCACGTTCCAAAGCGACAGGTCCGCCGGGGTAAGCTCGAAGCTCACCGTCTTCTTCTCGCCCGGCTGCAGCGTCACCCGCTGGAAGCGCTTGAGCTCGATCGTCGGCCGCGTCACGCTCGCCTCGTCGTCGCGCACATAGAGCTGGACGACTTCGTCCCCGGCGCGCTTGCCGGTGTTGGTCACGTCGACGCTCACCTTCACATTGTCGGCGATCCCGATTGTGCCCGACCCCAGCACCGGCGCCCCGACCGAGAAGGTCGAATAGGAAAGGCCATAGCCGAACGGGTAGAGCGGGCTGGTATCGCCGAACAGATAGCCGCGGCGGGCGCTCGGCTTCTTGTTGTAGTAGTTGGGCAGCTGGCCGACATTGCGCGCGATCGACACGGGCAGCTTGCCGCCCGGGTTGAACCGGCCGAACAGCACGTCCGCAAGGGCATTGCCGGTCTGCTCGCCCAGATACCAGCCCTCGATCAGCGCCGGCGCCTTCTCGGCGAGATAGTTGACCGCATAGGGACGGCCGTTGAGCAGGATCACCACCACCGGCTTGCCCAGCGCGATGATTTCCTTGGCCAGCTCGTTCTGCGGCCCCGGCAGCTCGAGATTGTCGCTGTCGCCCAGATGGTCGTCGGCCCAGGCTTCGCGGCTCAGTGCCTCGTTGCCGCCCAGCACCATCACCACGACATCGGCGTTCTTCGCCGCCGCCACCGCATCGGCGCGCAGCTTGTCGTTGGTCGCCGCGTCGGTCAGCGTGACCTTGTCCTGCGCCCAGACGCGCCCTTCGGTCAGCCGCACCCCTTCCGAATAGTCGACCGCGAACTTGCCCTTGCCCTCGGCCTGCATCGCTTCGAGCAGCGAGACGACATGGTTGGGGGTGTCCGAATAGCCGCCGATCGGGGTGTCCCTGGCGTGCGTGCCGATCACCGCCATCCGCTTGATTCCGGTGGCGTCGAGCGGCAGCAGCCCGTTCGAATTCTTGAGCAGCACCACGCTTTCCCGCGCTGCCTGGCGGGCCAGCGCGATCGCCTCGGGCGTGTTGGTGCGCTTCTCGGCCAGCTTCACATCGGCATAGGGGTTCTCGAACAGCCCGCCTTCGAACTTCATTTCGAGCACGCGGCGCACCGCATTGTCGATCTGGCCCGTGCTAACCTTGCCCTCGCGAACCAGCTGGATCAGGAAGTTGAAGCCTTCGCCGTCCGGCGTCTCGACATCCACGCCCGCATCGAGCGCGCGCGCGCCGGCGTCCTTGACGTCCTTGTACATGTGGTGGCGGGTCACCAGCTCGCGGATCGCGAAATAGTCGCTGACCACCGCGCCCTTGAAGCCCCATTCGCCGCGCAGCACGTCGTTCAGCAGCCATTTGTTGGCATGGCTCGGAATGCCGTCGATCTCGTTATAGCTCGCCATCACCGCGCGCACCGGCAGCTGGGTCACCGCCTTTTCGAAGGGCGGGAAGAAGTCCTCGCGCAGCGTCCGCTCGCCGAGCGAGGCCGGGCCGATATTGGTGCCGCTCTCGGGCTGGCCGTGCCCGGTCATGTGCTTGAGCGTGACAAACACCTTGTCCTTGGCGAGGGGCAGGGTGGTGCCCTGGAAGCCGCGGATCGCCGCCAGCCCCATCTCGGAGACGAGGTACGGATCCTCGCCATAGGTCTCCTCGATGCGGCCCCAGCGCGGATCGCGCGCGACGTCGACCACCGGCGCCAGCACCAGATTGGCGCCGCGCGCCCGCGCTTCGGCGGCGGCGACGCTGAACACCTTCTCGAGTAGGCCCGGATTCCAGGTCGAGGCGAGGCCGATCGACTGCGGGAAGCTCGTCGCGCCCGGTGCCACCAGCCCGTGCAGCGCTTCCTCGTGCATGATCATCGGGATGCCGAGCCGGGTCTTCTCCATCGACCATTTCTGCGCGGCGTTGATATAGGTCGCGGTGTCCACCGCGTTGCGGTTGGCGGTCGCGTCGGCGCCGGCATTGGTGGTGCCCGCGGCCACGCCCTTGCGGTCGGACGGGCGCGAGATCATGCCCAGGCCATTGGGGAAGGACACGCTCGCCTTGGCCGGATCGAACTCGCCCGAGGGGGTCTGGATCGCGTCCTTCTTGAGCCAGATCGCGACGAGCTGCGCGACCTTCTCCTCCAGCGTCATCCGCGCGAGCAGGTCGTCGACGCGTGCTTCCACCGTCTGGCTGGCGTCCTTGTAGAGCGGCCGATCTGCCTTAGCGGTCTGCGCATGCGCGACCGGAGCAACAACAGGCGTCAATGCCGTGGCGGCGATGGCAAGCGCGGCGATGCGGCGGAAATTGCGCAACGAACCTCTCCCTCTGTGGTGCGGCGCTCGGGCGCCGATCTTGTCTGCGTTATGGTAGCGCTATCACTATCAGCGTAAATCCGGAGCGGTCAACCGGGGCATTCGAACCGATTTCACGCCGATTGCATTTAGGGAAACCGCAGCATATCCCCGTAACGATGAGCAGACCCAGCCGTAGAAGCCGTGGCACGGTCACCGTCCAGGACGTCGCGCGTGAAGCGGGCGTGTCCGCGATGACGGTATCGCGTGTGGTCAATGGTGGTTCCAATGTTAGGGAAACAACCCGCCACGCGGTTCTCGAGGCGATCGCCAAGCTGAACTATTCGCCGAACAGTGCCGCGCGTAGCCTGGCGGCGGGCGAGGCGACCCAGATCGGCCTGCTCTATTCGAACCCGTCGGCGGCCTATCTCTCGCAGTTCCTGATCGGCGCGCTCGCCGCGGCTAGGCGGGCCGGCTGCCACCTCGTCCTCGAGGCCTGTGAAGGCGAGCGCGCGGACGAGCAGGCCGAGGCCACGCGCCAGTTCGCCGCGACCAGTGTGGAGGGCGTGATCCTGCCGCCGCCGCTGTCCGAGGCCGCGCCGGTCCGCGCCGAGCTCGAGACCGCGGGCATCCCCTGGGTGTCGGTCGCGATGGGCTTGCCGCCCGAGCGCAGCCTCAACGTCCGCATCGACGATGCCGCAGCCGCGTCCGCGATGACGAAGCATCTGCTCGACATGGGCCATCGCAATATCGGCTTCATCCGCGGCAACCCGAACCAGACTTCGTCGGCCGAGCGCCATCGCGGCTTTGTCGAGGCGATCGAGGCCGCCGGGCTCGACGTCAAGGCGATGCCGGTCGAGCAGGGCTATTTCACTTTCCGCTCGGGCATCGTCGCCGCCGAGCGGCTGCTCGATCGCAAGAACCCGCCGACCGCGATCTTCGCTTCGAACGACGACATGGCCGCTGCCGCCGTCGGCGTCGCGCATCGTCGCGGGCTGCACGTGCCGCAGGACATCAGCATCGTCGGCTTCGACGATACCGCGCTCGCCACCACCATGTGGCCGGAGCTCACCACGGTCCGCCAGCCGATCGCCGCCATGGCCGAGAGCGCGCTGACCCTGCTCCTCGCCCGCCTCCGCGCCCACCGCGCCGGCACCAACGACAAGCTGGAAGAGCAGGTCCTCGATTTCGAGCTGATCCAGCGCGAATCCTGCGGCCCGCCCCCGGGCGCGGGCAAGCCGGCGACGGGCAAGACGGTAAAGCGCTGAAAATCCCCCTCCCTGGAAGGGAGGGGCTAGGGGTGGGTGGAAGCCTGGCGATATTGCTGGTTCAACCCTCGCCTCACCATATCGCCCTGACACTACCCACCCCCAACCCCTCCCTTCCAGGGAGGGGAGCGGAAACGCTTGGCCTCCAGCCCAAACAGGTCCAGCATGACAACGCTGGACGGAGTCGCCCGGCCGCGCGGAACGCCCTTGCTTTTCCCGCCGGATCGAGCCACCGTTACCGCTAACAATTGCCCGATCGGGGCATGTGGAGGGGAACGAACCAGATGAATGATACGGCGCAGAAGGCCAATATCGGCCTGATCGGCGCCATCGTCGCGGTGGCGACGATCGGCGGCCTTCTTTTCGGATATGACAGCGGCGCGGTGAACGGCACGCAGGAAGGCCTCAAGCATGCCTTCACGCTCGACGAAGCCGGCCTCGGCTTCACTGTCGGCTCGCTGCTGATCGGCTGCGTGTTCGGCGCCTTCTTCGCCGGCACCCTTGCCGACGCGATGGGCCGCCGCAACGTCATGCGCCTCGCCGCGCTCCTCTTCCTCGGCGGCGCGCTCGTCCAGGGCTTCGCGCACGATCACACCATTTTCGTCATCGCCCGCATCATCGGCGGCATCGCCGTCGGCGCCGCGTCGGTGCTGTCGCCGGCCTATATCTCCGAGGTCGCCCCCGCGAACATCCGCGGCCGGATGACGACGGTCCAGCAGATCATGATCATCACCGGCCTCACCGCCGCCTTCGTGGTCAATTACTACCTCGCCCAGGCCGCCGGGAGCTCGCTCGGCCATCTCGGCGGGATCGAGGCCTGGCGCTGGATGTACCTGATGCAGGCGATCCCGGCCGGCGTGTTCCTCGTCGCCTTGTTCTTCATCCCGGAGAGCCCGCGCTACCTCGTCGCCAAGAAGCGCAACCCCGAAGCGCTGAAGGTGCTCACCAGCCTGTTCGGCGCCACCGAAGGCGGCCTCAAGCTCGCCGAGATCCAGGCGAGCTTCTCGACCGACCATCGCCCGCGTCTGGCCGACATCTTCGCGCCGAACGGCTTCCTCGGCATCCGCGCGATCGTCTGGGCGGGCCTGCTGCTCGCGGTGTTCCAGCAGCTCGTCGGCATCAACGTGATCTTCTATTACGGCGCCACCCTGTGGCAGCTCGCCGGCTTCACCGAGAATGACGCGCTGCTGATCAACATCGTCTCGGGTGCGGTCTCGATCGCCGCCTGCTTCGTGACGATCGCGGTGATCGACAAGATCGGCCGCAAGCCGCTGCTGCTGATCGGCTCGGCCGGCATGGCTGTCACCCTGTTCGTGATGGTCTATGCCTTCAGCCAGGGCACGCTCGATCCGGCAGGCAAGCTGGTGCTCACGCCGCAGCTCGGCATGGTCGCCGTCGTCGCCGCCAATCTCTACGTGATCTTCTTCAACGTCAGCTGGGGCCCGGTGATGTGGGTGATGCTCGGCGAGATGTTCCCCAACCAGATCCGCGGCTCGGCGCTGGCGGTCTGCGGCTTCGCGCAGTGGGGCGCCAACTATGTCATCGCCCAGACCTTCCCGAGCATGGCGAAGTGGAGCCTCACCGGCGCCTACACCTTCTACGCGGTCTGCGCGGTGATCAGCTTCTTCCTGGTCCAGAAGTTCATCCACGAGACCAAGGGCAAGGAACTGGAGGCGATGGAGGGCTGATCCCGGCCCTTCACGTCGATTGAGTACAGGGGAGGGGCGCGGGCCGCAGGGCTTGCGCCCCTCTGCACACAAGAGGAAGTTATGACCACCCGCACCCCCGTCCGTCCGTTCCGCTCGCGCGAATGGTTCGCCGCGCCCGGCCGCGCCGACATGGCGGCGCTCTATCTCGAGCGCTTCATGAACTACGGCATCACCCCGGAGGAACTGACCTCGGGCAAGCCGATCATCGGCATTGCGCAGTCCGGCAGCGACATCGCCCCGTGCAACCGCATCCATCTCGAGACGGTCAAGCGCGCCCGCGCCGGCATCCTGGCAGCAGGCGGCATTCCGATGGAGTTCCCGCTTCACCCGATCTTCGAGAATTGCCGCCGGCCTACGGCTGCGCTCGATCGCAATCTCGCCTATCTCGGCCTGGTCGAGATCCTCAACGGCTATCCGATCGACGCCGTCATCCTCACCACCGGCTGCGACAAGACCACGCCCTCGTCGCTGATGGCCGCCTCCACCGTCGACATCCCGGCGATCGTCCTCTCGGGCGGCCCGATGCTTGACGGCTGGCACGAAGGCGAGCTGGTCGGCTCGGGCACCGTTATCTGGCGCTCGCGCCGCAAGATGGCCGCCGGCGAGATCGACGAGGCCGAGTTCCTCAAGCGCGCGATGGAAAGCGCCCCTTCGTCCGGCCATTGCAACACGATGGGCACCGCCTCGACGATGAACAGCATCGCCGAGGGCCTCGGCATGTCGCTCCCCGGCTGCGCGATGATCCCGGCGCCCTACCGCGAACGCGGCCAGATGGCATACGAGACCGGCAAGCGCATCGTCGAGATGGCCTATGACGATCTCCGCCCGTCGAAGATCCTGACCAAGGCGAGCTTCCTCAACGCGATCAAGCTGCTCACTGCGATCGGCGGCTCGACCAACGCCCAGCCGCACCTTGTCGCGATGGCCGCGCATGCCGGGATCGAGATCACCCCGGACGACTGGCGCCAGGGCTATGACCTGCCTTTGGTGGTCAACATGCAGCCCGCCGGCCAGTTCCTGTCCGAGCGTTTCCACCGCGCCGGCGGCATCCCCGCCGTGCTCACCGAAATGCTCGCGAACGGTGCGCTCGACGGCTCGGTGCTCACCTGCACCGGCAAGACGCTGGCCGAGAACATCGCCGACAGCCATGTCTCCGATCGCGAAGTGATCTTCGACTGGGACAAGCCGCTCAAGGAGAAGGCCGGCTTCCTCGTCCTGTCCGGCAACCTCTTCGACATCGCGATCATGAAGACCAGCGTGATCGGCGAGGATTTCCGCGCCCGCTATCTCTCGCGCCCCGGCCATGAAGGCGTGTTCGAGGGCCGCGCGATCGTGTTCGACGGCTCGGACGATTATCACCACAACATCAACGATCCGGCGCTGAACATCGACGAGAACTGCATCCTCGTCATCCGCGGCGCCGGCCCGCTCGGCTGGCCCGGCTCGGCGGAAGTCGTCAACATGCAGCCGCCCGATCACCTGATCCAGAAGGGCATCATGTCGCTCCCGACGCTCGGCGACGGCCGCCAGTCGGGCACCTCGGACAGCCCCTCGATCCTCAACGCCTCGCCCGAGAGCGCGGCGGGTGGTGGCCTGTCCTGGCTGCGCTCGGGCGATATCATCCGCGTCGATCTCAACGCCGGCACCTGCGACGCGCTGGTCGACGCGGAAGAGATCGCCCGCCGCAAGACCGAGCCGGCCCCGCCGATCCCGGAGAGCAACACCCCCTGGGAAGAGCTCTACCGCGAAAAGACCGGCCAGCTCGGCGACGGCGCCGCGCTCGAATTCGCGCTCAAGTACCGCCGCACCAGCGAGAAGGTGCCGCGGCACAATCACTAGTGTCTTCCCCTCCCTGGAAGGGAGGGGATCGAGGGGTGGGTCGCGTCCTGGCGATACGGAGAAGTTCTGGACTGGCCCTGCCTTATCGCGGCCATCCACCCACCCCCAGCCCCTCCCTTGCAGGGAGGGGAGCTTTACGCCGCCACCCCCAGCGCCACCTGCGCCGTCACAGCCTCATACCAGTCGTCGATCATCCCGCTGATCCGCTGCAGCGCCGACGGCACATAATGATGCGCATGGACCAGCTCGTCGGCGGCGAGTTCGTCCCCCAGCTCGACCAGCGTGAACACGCCCGGATGCCGCGCCGCCACGCCGCGCCAGTAATGGTTGAGCACCGGGTGCCACACCCGGCTGCGCTCGGGCACGCAGCCTTTGTGCAGCTCGTACATCTTGAGGGCCAGCCCCTCGGGCGGCAGGAACAGCAGCACCCTGTGCCCGCCGGTCACGGCCATCTCGACGAAGCGGTCGGCGCAGTCGAGGAACAGCGCGTAATCGATCTCGCGCGAATAGGCTTCCCAGCGCCAGTCGATGTAATCGCTCGCCGCCGCATAGACGAGGTGGCGCGGGAAATGCTGCTCCAGATAGGCCCCGGTCTTCATCTGGGGCAGGCTGAACAGCCGCGGGTTGTTGTCGAAATCGGTCACCGCCTGGTGCCGGCTGTAATGGTAGAAGGCGCCCGACTGGCAATCCGCCATGATCCGCAGGTCGACCTTGCTCCAGTCGCGCGGCGCTTCCTCGGCCAGCACGCGCGCGCGCACCTCGGCATCCGAATAGGAGAGGGTGGTGATCGCCCGCGACGACTGGGCCGGCAGCGGCTTGCGGAACGCCGGGCTCGCCTGCAGCGGATAGCCGCGCTCGGCGAGCATCCGGATCATCGCGTCCTCCACGCCCATGTGCATGATCCGGCACGAAAAGGCGAAATGCTCGAGCGTTTTCGTCCGGAAGGCATACACCGCCACGCCGACCAGCCCGTAATAGCCGTATTTGTCCCACACGAAGGCGCAGAGCACTTCGTAATGGTCGATGTCCTGGATCTTGTCGCGGATCGTGCCCGGCGCGATCCGGCTCTGGGTATAGTTGAGCTGGTTGGAGCGATTGATCAGCTCCTCGATCCGCTCGGCGAATTCGAGGTTGTCCATCCGGTCGGTGAAGGTCGCGCAGATCCCGCTCTTGAGCAGGAATTCCTCGTCGCTCATCTGCTCGCCTTCGCGTTCGGCCACCCTGGTCTCAAACAGGCGATAGTCCGCCACCCGGCTCTTCGCGACATGCGCCTGGCCCGCCAGCAGCTCCTCCAGCAGCACATCGCATGCGCCCGAGGTCGCATCCACAACCCTGATCCCCGGCACCGCATCGGCGACTTCGTGGAGATTGTGCGGGTTGTCGTCGACGAACAGCACATTCTCGGGCCGCAGCTGCATGTCCGCGATCATCCGCCGGATCACCGCGCCCTTGGGCACGAAGGCGATGCGCGGGAAGACGAATTCCTCCCACAGCCCGAAGCGCTCCAGCTCGGCCCGGGCCTTGGCGAATTCGTTCTTCGAGCAGATCGCCGAGACCACGCCGTGCCGGTTGAACGCCCGGACGAACTCCGCCCGCTTCTCGATCAGCACCGGCGCGTCGCCGTCCGCCAGCGTGCCGTGCCACAGCGTATCGTCCAGGTCCCAGATGATCAGCTTCGGCTTGAACGCCTCGGCCTTTTCCGGCGCGGGCGCATAGGCCTCTGCGATCATCGCTGCAGGCGGCCCATAGGCCGCTTCCACGCGCCCCGGCCGCCCCTGTTCGAGCAAGGCGGCGGCGGCGGCCCGCTGGCCGCTGGCGCCTGCCAGCATTGCCGTACAGAACAGCATGGCATCGTCCATTTCCTGCGGCACATCGAGCGCGCCTTCGGGCAGCGCCGCGATCAGAAGGTCGAGCGCCTGCTGCGCCAGCCGCGGCGGGCAGGCACTGATCGCGCCCAGCGCTTCGCTTGCATCCCCGGTCTCCAGGGAATCGACCAGCATCCCCAGCATGCCGACCAGCACCAGCTGGCCGCGCTCGGTCTCCCAGAAGCCCGCATGGCGTTCGGCGAGCAGCAGGACATTGGGCAGCCTGCCCAAGTCCTCGCGCGTCACCATGTCCTCGGCAAAATTCCCGAATGCCGTCTCGTCCAGATCGCTGCCGATCCAGAATCCCGATAGTTGCTGCACGTCCATCCCCATAAACGTTTGCGCGCCTTGCATGGCAGGGGATGGTTAACGGGCGGTAAGCCATGTTGTGGGCACCCGCGTCACCCGGCCTTGATCCGGGGTGACGAGGAGGAGGAACATCCGCACCATACGCCGAAGCTGATGCGCGCTGTTTCCGCCCGCGCCGGAACCGCTTTCATCGCTCCGCACGGAGAGGTCGGCCACCGGCGTCACGCGCGGCCACCCGCTTGCGGAACCACGGCGCCACCGGGCCCAGTGCGAACATCCGCGGCTCAAGCGTCCACAGCGCAACGCGATGCCGCCCCATGTGGGTACGGTACCCCGGCGAAGGCCGGGGCCCAGTTTCGGCGCACTATCGAGAGCGCGGGAACCTAACGACCGACATGGCAACTGGGCCCCGGCCTCCGCCGGGGAACAGGAAGCACTGGTCGGGAACGGCAGCCCTATTCGCCGTCCTCGCGCCCGATCCCGATCAGCGCCGCCAGCACCTCGCGCGCATGCAGCACCTTCTCCTCGCCCATGCATGCCAGCAGCTTGGCATCGATCTCCTCGCGCGCTTCGCGCTGGGTATCCGCCGCCGCGCTGCCGCGCTCGGTCAGCGTCACGGTCAGGCGCCGCCGGTCCTGCGCGTCCACCTGCCGCTCCAGATAGCCGCGCAGCACCAGCGCGTCGACCAGCTGCCCGGCCGCCTGCTTGGAAACGCGCAGCTCGCGGATGATCTGGCTCAGCGGTGCCTCGCCCAGCGCCAGCGCGCCGATCACATACAGGCCATTGGCCGGAATATCGTCATAGCCGCGCGCGGCCAGCGCCGCCCGCATCGCCGCGCCATAGGTATGCCGCGCATGCCGCAACAGCGCCGGCATCGCGACTTCGAGCAGGGGGGTAGAATCGGTCACGGGTGAATCTCCAAATCCGTCATCCCCGCGAAGGCGGGGATCCATTCTGGCTGGCCTCCCGGAGGAGCCGCGCCAGCAGCGCGAATGGATTCCCGCCTTCGCGGGAATGACGATGGAGATATAGTATGAAACATGGATAGTCAATAATATTGACTATATAGCCGAGGCCCTGACCCGCGCAACCTTAGCCACCTTCGGCGTACAGTTCAGACGCCTTCCCGAACCAGCGTCCCCGCCACCCCCGGCACCGATACCCGGAAGCAGAAAAGGTCTCCCGAACTCGGGTTCGCGGCCTTCTCCTCGGGCGTCAGGTGCTTGTTGGCGGTGGTGGCGAACACAGTCTTCAAATCGGGCCCGCCAAAGGCGATCTTGGTGATCGCATCCACCGGAAATTCCACGGTTTCCAGCAGCTCGCCGGCCGGCGAATAGCGCCGCACCGCCGAGCCCTTGTAGAGGCCCACCCACAGGCAGCCCTCGGCATCCACGGTCGGCCCGTCGGGATAGCCCTGGTCATTGGGAATGCGGGCGAATTCCCGCCGGTTGGACAGGCTGCCGTCCGGCGCCAGGTCGCAGGCGAAGATCAGGCCGCCCAGCGTGTCGATATGGTAGAGCGTCCTGCCATCGGGGCTGATCGCCGGCCCGTTGGTGATCGAGCAGAAGGGCGTCGAGGCCACGCAGCCGCCGTCCGCCGCCAGCCGGTAGACCGCGCCGCTGTCCGCCGCCTCGGCGTCGTCCATCGTGCCGAACCACAGCCGGCCATCGGGGCAGACGGTGGCGTCGTTCAGCCGGTTGCCGGGCTTTTCCGGCTCGGGATCAACCAGTTGCGTGAAGGCGCCGGTCTCGGGATCGAAATGGGCAAGCCCGGTCTTCAGCCCGGCAACGAACCCGCCGCGCGCGGCCGGCAGCACGAATCCGACCTGGTCGGGGGCATCCCAGCTCCGCTTGTCGCCCGTCTCCGGGTCATAGCGGTGGATCTTGTGGCCTTTGATGTCGACGAACCACAGGGCGGCGTCGCGCGCCACCCAGACCGGCCCTTCGAGCAGGGGAGCGGCGAGCGACCAGACGCTCTGCGGCGCCGACGTCACCACGCCCATGGCTCAGCGCCAGCCCGCGTCGACGAAGAACTCGTGGCTGGTGATCAGCCGCGCGTCATCCGAGGCGAGGAACAGTGCCATCGCGGCGATGTCGTCGGGCACCAGCCGGCCCTTGAGGCACTGGGCGTTGACGATCTCGGCCTCGCCCTCGGGCGTGTACCATTTCATCTGGCGCGGGGTCTTCACATTGCCCGGCACGATGCAGACCGAGCGGATATTGTCCGGCCCCAGGTCGCGCGCCAGGCTGCGGGTCAGGCCCTCGATGCCGGCCTTGGCGGTCTGGTAGAGGATCAGCCCCTCCAGCGCGAGGTGCCAGGAGATCGAGCCCATGTTGATGATGACGCCGCCGCCCTTGGCCTTCATCCCCGGGATCACCGCCTGGGCGCAGAAGAACAGGTGGCGCAGGTTCACGTTGAGCCGGTTCTCCCAATAGTCTTCCGTCACTTCCTCGATGGTGTGGCGGTCGTCATTGGCGGCGTTGTTGATCAGCACGTCGAAGGCGCCATGCTCCTCGATCAGCCGGGCGATGGTCGCCTTGGCGCCCTTGATGTCGGTCAGGTCGACATTCTCGTAGGTCGGCGCCTTGCCGAGCCCGGAGAGGTTCCCGACCAGCGCCTGCGAGTCCGCGTCGGCGATGTCGAAGAAGGTGACGTCGGCGCCCTGGCGGACGAACCCTTCGACCAGCCCGGCGCCGATGCCCGATCCGCCGCCGGTGATCAGCACCCGCTTGCCCTTCAGGCTCGGATAGATGGCGCGCTGGTCGCGCGTCAGCACGGTATTGGCGGGATCGGCTTCAGACATGGGAATGGAATACCTTGGAAATGCAATGACTAGGGCCGCGCGTGGCGCTCACAGCAGGCCGCGGCCCGCCAGGTTGCGGATCAGCTCGCGGATGCCGAAGGTCCAGGGCGCGGCGGCCTTGGACGTCGTCACGCGGTTGACCAGCGCGCCGAGCTTGGGGCTCGAGATGCGCACCACGTCACCGTCCTTGTGGGTGAAGCCGCGGCCGGGATGGTCGCGGTCCTGGATCGGCGCGAACAGGGTGCCGAGGAACAGCGCGAAGCCGTCCGGATACTGGTGCTCGCTCAGCGTCTGGCGGACCAGGTCGGTCGGATCGCGGCTGATCTGGCTCATCTTGTTGGTGCCCTCGAGCCGATAGCCCTCGGGCCCGTCGATGACGAGATCGACTTCGGCCGAGCGGACATCGTCCATCGTGAAGGCTGCGTCGAACAGGCGGATGAACGGCCCCAGCGCGGTCGAGGCGTTATTGTCCTTGGCCTTGCCGAGCAGCAGCGCGCTGCGCCCCTCGAAGTCGCGCAGATTGACGTCGTTGCCCAGCGTCGCGCCGCGCGGCGTGCCGGTCTTGTCGACGATCAGGACGACTTCGGGCTCCGGGTTGTTCCAGTCGCTGTCCGAGCGCACGCCGATATCGGCGCCCCAGCCGACTGCCGAGAGCACCGGCGCCTTGGTGAACACCTCGGCATCGGGTCCGATCGCGACCTCGAGATACTGCGACCACATGCCGGCCTCGATCAGCGCGGCCTTGAGGTTGGCGGCTTCCGATGTGCCCGGCACGACCGAGCGGATGCCCGACCCGACCTTGGCTTCCAGGTCGCCGCGGATCTCGTTCGCCTTGTCGGCATCGCCACGCGCGCGCTCCTCGATCACCCGCTCGATCGCCGAGAGGGCGAAGGTCACGCCGCATGCCTTGACGCATTGCAGGTCGATCGGGGCGAGCAGCTTGGGGCCGGTATCGCTACCAATGTCGGCCGCGGCGCCGATATCGGTGCCGGCGGCGTTCGCGGGATCGGCCAGGTCGAGCAGGTCCGCCACGGTCGCGGCAGTGGCCGAGACGTCATAGATACGCCCGCCGCGCAGGATCACGGGGCTAGGGCCGGCCTCGGTAAGGATTCGGCCAACCAGAATCGCCTGGGCATGATCGACAGGCAGCATTTCCGCCGGAGACGCGTTCAAGATCCTCTCACCCCGATATTGCTTTTGATAGCGCTACCATGCGGCGCCGCGGGGGGAGCTGTCAAGCCGGTCGCACTGCTTTCGGGCTTATTCCGGAACCGCTTCCAGCAGGGAAATGATCTCGCCGACGATTTCGGCGGGCGGGCGCATCGTGCCGTCGGTGCTGGCGTGCACCATGTGCCACGGGCCGAGCAGCCCGGCCTCGACGATCGACTCGTAATTGGCGCGCACGCGCTGCTGCAGCGCCACGTCCGCCTCATAGGCGTCGAAGCTCTTGTCGGTATAGCTGCGCTCGGCCTTTTGCAGGATCAGCGCACGCGCCAGGTCCCAGGGCGTGTTGAGATAGATGGATAGCGCGGGGACGGGCAGGGCGAACTGGCCGGTCTCCAGCGCCAGGATCCACTCCATCAGCGCCCGGCTCTCCCCGGCAGGCACGCGCGCGCCCTGATAGGCCATGTTCGAGGCGACATAGCGATCGAAGATCAGCACGTCATGTGCTGCGACGGCCTTGAGGATCTCGTCCCGCCACTCGAAGCGGTCGAGCGCATAGAGTGTCGCGGCGGCATGCGGGCTCACCGGCACCGGCATGTCGCCGGCCAGATAGCGGCCGATCGTCACCCCGGCCACGGTCTCGCCATAGCGCGGGAAGCCGATCACCGTCGCTGTCTTGCCGGCGGCCTGCAGCGTCTCGCAGAGCAGCCTGGACGTGGTGTTCTTGCCGACGCCGTCGGCGCCTTCGATCGCGACAATGATCCCCATGGGCAGCGCCCTAGCAATACGGGGCGGTCAGAGGAAGACGGCGGAGACGATCGCGGCCAGGCTCGACGGATCGCAATCGTCGAGCGGCACTTCCATGTCCGGATTGACGCTGTAGCCGATCATCCGTCCGTCGCGGCCGGAAGCGACCGAGAGCAGGCGCCAGCCTTCGCCTTCGCGCAGCGCCGCAAGGCCACCGGGAAGCGGCAGGCGATCGGGATCGGCGACCACGGTCGCCTGGGCGGGCAGGCCGCCGCCCAGCGTCGCGCGGCATACCTTGATGCCGAAGGCACGCACGCCGGCGATGTGCGGGGCCTCGACCGTCTCGCCGGTCGGCTGGTCGCCGATCAGCCCCTGGGGCAGCGGCACGCCGAAGACGGGCAGCAGCCGGACGGCGCCGACTGGCCCTGCCAGCGGCAGTGCCACGGCGGGCGCGGGCTCCGCCGGCGGCTCCGCGTTCAGCGCCATGGTCAGTTCGGCAATGCGCTCGCGGGTGCGGGCGATGCGCGTCTCGGGATTGGCGATGGTGGCCAGGAATGCATCCAGCGCGCCCATCGCATGGCGCTGCTCGACTTCCGCGCGCAGGGCTGCTTCGTCGGTTACGCCGAACAGGGCGAACAAGGCGTTGTGGATGGCCGCGTTCCAGCGGCCGAACGGCTTCTGGGCATTTTCCACGCGGGAGAGGTTGACCGGAGGCAGCGCGAAATCGCGCTCGATCACGGCAATGGTCAGCGCGGGATCCAGCGTGCGACGGGCACGCAGCGCAGCCCCGAGCAGCACCGCGAACCGCTCCTCTTCCAGGTCGAGCTGAGCCCCGTCGCCGAACGGCGCGGCCCAGGCAGCGATGTCGAAATCCTTCGCGTCGATATCGAGCAGCAGCTCCGTCGGCGCGATGCCAAGAGCGGCGGCGATGCGGCGCAGCTCGTCCGGCCGGGCCACGACTTCACCGCGCTCGATCTTCGAAAGACGAATATAGGGTATTGCGGGAATATTTGCAGAAAGGCGCAGGAGCTTCGCAAAGCCATGGCGCTGGCGCTGCTCACGTACCCGGTTCGGGAAAACGATTGCACGATAGTAATCGATCAGGGGCTCGCCCGCGGATCCCACCCGCATCTTACCCTTGCCGTTCGCGCCTGCCATCAATGATCCCCTCGAATCTGAAGGTATCTTGAAGCAATTCAAGGATAATACAAGGTAAACGCCATTCCGTTAGTGGAATGAACCTGTGGATTGTCCGCCGATCAACAGTCCGCAGGGGCCGGCAGCGTCGAGATCCAGGATCATCGCCAGCGTGCTTTCCCCGGTGGCGTGGCGCAGCAGCCAGCTGTCCGCGGAAGGCGAGGGGTGGTCGGGTGCAAAGGCCACGCCCACGCCGTCGGTGATCACGCCGAGCGCGCCCGGCGGGGTCGGCCAGCGGCCGGCGAGATAATCGAGCAGCGCCGCCGCTGCGTCCTGCAGCGCGCCTTCGTCGCTGTCCTCGGGGCAGAAGGCGTCCGGAGACGCCGAGATGGTAGCGACGCGCTTGAAGTCGTGCTGGCGCCACCAGACCAGGTGGATCTGGCCGTCGGCAGTGGCCTCCAGGCCAAGGAACAGGTCGCTGCCGGTGGGCAGCAGCGGCTGGGCCAGTCGCGCTACATCCTGGGCGAGCGCGGTCAGGCGGCGATTGGGGCGCGGCAGCGAGCCGTGCGACTCCTCCTTGCCGGTCCAGTCGAGATTGCGATGCATCGGGTCCTCCATGCCTCTTGTGAGCATTATAGGATGGCTAGGCGCGCGCGGGGCGTTCCGATGCGATCAGTGGAGCGAAGCGCTCGACGGGGCCGGGGCGGCAAGCTGGGCCGTCTCGGCGCGCTCGACCTGCTGGACGGCCGGGGTGCTGAGCACCGGCGACAGCGTCGTCGGGTCGACGGCGCGGACGCTCGCCAGGCGGTTGTGCGGCAGGTTCGTGTCGGGCAGCAGCGGCGTGGTGCGCGCGGCCGGGGCCGGGCGGCGCTTCGGGGTGCCCGGCTGGCCATATTCGGCCATCACGGCGAAGCGCGGATCCTTGGCGGCGATCTCGGCGATCGCCTTGGCGGCGCGCTTGGTGATCTGGCGGACGCGCTCCTTGGTCACGCCGGTCTCGAGCGACAGATCGTCGAGGGTGGCGGTCTGGAACACGCGGCGCTCGACGATCTCGCGGTCGCGGGCCAGCTTGGCTTCCAGCTTCTCCAGCTCGGCGGGGTCGATGCCATAGGTGGCCGAGCGCAGGCGCGGACCTTCGGCGCGGCGCAGGGCGGCTTCGGCGCGCTTCGGGCGGGGGCGGCGGCGGAGTGCCTCGACACCAACCTTGCGGAGCTGGTCGACATAGGCGTCGATGAGCTGCGAGACGGCGCCTTCGGCGAGATAGTCGGAAGCGGCGGCTTCGGTGCGGAACACGGCTTCTTCGTCCTCGATCATCGCCTCGGGCGAGATCTCGTCGCCATCGATCGAGGTGGCGAGGGCGCTGAGCGAAACGGTGGTGGCCTCGACCTTCTTCGCCGACGGACGCTGATCGGTCATCAGGCGGAAGCGCAGGCTCTGCAGCTCGCCGCGGATCTGCCAGTTCACGAAGGTGGTGAACTGCGCCTTGGCGGGGTCATAGGCTTCGATGGCGCGGTGCACGGCGATGGCGCAGCACTGCTCGGCATCTTCCCAGTGTGCGGTCAGGCCGTACTGGCGGACGAAGTGGCGGATGCGCGGGGCGATCAGCTTGAGGATCTGGGCGAAGGCACGGTCGACATAGACGCGCTGGCGGTTGCTACGAGCGGCGCCGTCTTGCGGCGTATTCTCGATGACGGTGGCGACGGCTGCTTCCAGCGCGATCGTGATCTTCGACATTGCGTATCCCCTGTTTTGTCCAGGCCAGCCGGGTCTCGGCTGCCGTTCACAGGGGCAACATGGCTTCTAATCCTTTAACAGAACCCTTAAATTCCTATATGTAGTCCTACCAATCAGGAGGTTTCCCCTACGGAACCCTCAACATGGTAAAACACGGTAAATATGTATTTTTATGGGGATATCGGCGCCTGAAAGGCGCCGCTGCCAGCATTATAGGATAAAAAATAATTTAGCCGGCGAATTGTTCCGGACGGATTCGACGATCGATGAATCCGAGCAGCCATTGGCGATGTGCCTGGGTGGCATTGCCTGCCGCGGCGATTCGCTGATCGGCCGCGCCGCCGCCGATCTGGGCGGCAAGCAGCATGCGGGCGCGTCCGGCCTCGATGCCGCCGGCGAGGAACTTCTTCGCATCGCCCAGCCCGAGATGGTGCGAGAGATAGGCCGACTTGGCCAGGGTCTCGGCATCGGTGTTGACGCGGATGCCCGATTGTTCGAGCCGGGTGAGGTTCATCTTGGCGAGATCGGCGACGCCCAGGATCGATGCCTGGCCGTCATAACGGAGCGCCAGCAGCTCGCTGCGCGCGCCGGGCTGCACCTGGCCGCGCCCGTCGAGCCAGCCATTCTGTGATGCGACCTGGTTCAGCCAGGTGCCCGAAGTCTCGGCGAGTTGCTCCCAGGTACCGCTGAGGAACTGGCCAAGCCCCGCCGCGCTGGAACGCGGATTGCGCGACATGGTGTTCCAGACACCGTCATGCCCCTTGGCCGCCTCGGCGTCGACGATCGCGGCAAGCGCGGTCGCGGGAATGCCGGTGCGCGCCTCGGCCATGGCGAGGGCCGGGGCGAAGCGGGTATTGGCGCCGAGCGCGAGGCCGGAAACCACGGCGCCGTTGGCAACCGATACGGTCGCGCCGGTGCTCATCATCGCGGCCATCTTGCGGCTGCTCTGCTCGGCGGCATCGCCGATCGCGCCGCGCAGGTCCTCGACGCAGTCATTGGCGAAGCTCGCGCTGGCGGCGGGCTTCTGGTGGCAGGAGCAGGCACAGGCGCAGTGGCAGCCCTGTGCGGCGCCGGCCTGCACTCCGTTCTGCTTGCCGAGCAGCTCGAGCAGCGAATCGCCGGAAAGGCCGTTCTGGCCGATGCCATTGCCCTTGCGGTCGTCCTTGTCGCCATCGCCGAGCGCGGCCTTCCACAACCGGCTGGCAAGCTCGGTCTGGGCCTCGCTGTAGATCACCTTGGCGCGGTTGGCCGGGCTCAGCGAGGCAAGATCTGCGCGCGGGATCATGCGCTGCGTTCCGCATTGCGGCGGGCGATCACCAGCTTGGCGGCGGCGATATCGTCGATCATCGACTGTTCGGCACCGGCGGCGACGCGCTCGGCCTCGTCCTTGAAGCGGCCTGCGGCGCCTTCGATCGCGCGCATCGTGCCATAGGCCTCGACGGCCTGGGCGCGTAGCGAGGTCAGCCGCACATTGGCGAGCTGCGCCTGGTGGTCGAGCCGGGCGCGCTCGGCCTTCATCCGCAGCCGCCATGCATCGCTGGCGATCGGCACGATGGCGGCGAGCGCACGCTCCTCGCGCATGCGCAGGTCATGGGCATGCGCCTGGCTGTTGAGCGTGGTGATCGTCTCGATCTCGACGCTGATCGACACCTTCACGGCATCGACTTCGCGGCGCTGGACCCTCAGGGCGGTGTCGAACGGAGTCATTGCTCCATCATCTCCATGCTGAGCGCGACGATCTCGCCGAGCGCGGCGAAGGCGGCGTCGGCATTGCCCTGGTCGTTCTTGCCCTGGTTGAGCATCTTCTCGATCTCGGGTGCCAGCGCGACGGCGCGGTCGACCTCGGGCGAGGAACCGGCCTTGTACGCGCCCAGCCGCACCATCTCTTCCATGTCGGTATAGGTGGAGAGCAGCTTGCGGGCGCCGACGCGGATGTCGTTCTGCTCGTCGTTCATGCAGTGCGGCAGCGTGCGCGAGACCGACTTGAGGATGTCGATCGCCGGATAGCGGCCGCGCTCGGCGATGGCGCGGTGCATCACGACATGGCCGTCGAGGATGCCGCGCACCGCGTCGGCGACCGGCTCATTATGGTCGTCGCCATCGACGAGCACGGTGAACAGGCCGGTGATCATGCCCTTGCCCGGCTCGCCGGGGCCGGCGCGCTCGAGCAGGCGGGGGAGCTCGGCGAAGACGGTGGGGGTATAGCCCTTGGTCGCCGGCGGCTCGCCACTGGCGAGGCCGATCTCGCGCTGCGCCATGGCGAAGCGGGTGACCGAGTCCATCAGGCACAGCACGTTGAGGCCCTGGTCGCGGAAATGCTCGGCGACGGCGAGGGTGGTCCAGGCGGCCTGGCGGCGCATCAGCGCCGGCTCGTCCGAAGTCGCGACGACGACGACCGAGCGGGCCATGCCCTCCGGCCCGAGATCGTCCTCGATGAATTCCTGCACTTCGCGGCCGCGCTCGCCGATCAGGCCGATCACCGCCACGTCGCACTGGGTCCAGCGCGCCAGCATCGACAGCAGCACCGACTTGCCGACGCCCGAGCCGGCGAACAGGCCGAGGCGCTGGCCGCGGCACAAAGGCACGAACAGGTCGAGCGTGCGCACGCCCGTCTCGATCCGCTCGGCCACGCGGGCGCGGTTGGCGGCGGCGGGCGGCGGCGCCTTGATCGGCTGCGGGTCGGCGCCATTGGGGAGCGAGCCGAGCCCGTCCACCGGCTGGCCGAGCCCGTTGATCATTCGGCCGAGCCAGGCCTGGGAGGGGCGGACGCTGAACTGGCCGGCGCCGAGCTCGGCGCGCGCGCCCAGGCCCACGCCCTGCGGGTCGACGAACGGCAGGCACAAGGCGACTTCGCGGTCGAGCGCGGTCACTTCCGCCTGGACGATGCCGTTGGGCGCGGTGATCTCGATCCGGCTGCCGATCTGCGCGGCGCCGGCGAGCCCTTCCACTTCGATCAGCGCGCCGCGAACCGCGACGACGCGGCCGAAGCGGCGATCGGGCATCATGTCCCGGATCGCACGGGCTGCGCTGGCGAGCGTCTGCACCTTATAGCCTCAGGCGGCCTGCTGGGCGATGACGGCGTCCTCGAACGCAATCACGTCGCGCGCGGTGGCCAGTGCCTTGTAATATTCGCCCTGGGCGATCTCGCTGGCGAAGCGGATGCAGGCCGACTTGGCGTCCTGCGTGCCGAGCACGGCGATCAGCGCGCCGACCAGGCCGACCACGGCGTCGTGGTGGCTGTCACGGCTGGCCGGGTCGATATAGGCGAGCATGGCGGCGAAATAGAGCTGGCGCGCCGGGGTGGTCGCTTCCTCGGGGCGCATGATCTCGCGCCCGCGCAGGATGGACACCTTGTTCTCCACGGCGATCTGGGTGCGGCCCACCGCACGGATCACCGCGCCGTTGACGATTGCCTTCTCGCCATCGCGAAGCGTGATGCGAAGCATTGGGAAACAGCCTTTCGTTCGTTTGGCTGCATTATAGGATGTGTTTGCGGGGTAGCGTGCGCGCACCCGGCAATTTTTGCCCATCGAATCTTATTTGCGCCTTTGTTGGGGTCAGCGCCGCGCTCATCCTACAATTGGGGCGTGGGCCCGTGCGCGTTTCGCGGGCATCGAGGGAGTATTCGTCTTGAGCCTCTATTCCGCTCTCTATGCCGGCGTTTCCGGTCTCAACGCGCAGTCCAGCGCGATGGCAGCGGTTGCCGACAACATCACCAACATCAACACCATCGGCTACAAGGGCGTCGAAGCCCAGTTCAAGACGATGGTCACGGACGGCCGTGCCCGTTCGAGCTATTCGGCTGGCGGCGTCGTCGCCGCGCCGACCGCGATGATCTCGAAGCAGGGCATGATGCAGGCTTCGAGCAGCAGCACCGACATTGCCATCGACGGCAAGGGTTTCTTCGTCACCCGCACCGCCTCGGGCGGCCAGGGCGAGGTCGCCTTCACCCGCGCCGGCTCGTTCCGCGCCGATGAGGAAGGCTTCCTGAAGAACCCGGCGACCGGCCTGTACCTGTACGGCTATCGCCTCGATGCCGAGGGCAAGTACAACAACACCGGCAATATCGACGACCTGGAAGCGATCCGCGTCAGCGACCTGACCGGCACCGCGGCGGCGACGTCGCGCATCCAGGCGCGTATCAACCTCAACACCGCGACCGAGGTTTCGCCCGCTGCTGCCACCTACGCCACCGGCGACCTGGCGAAGTATGCGGCCGACAACACCTACACGCCGAAGACCGAGAACCAGTTCCAGCGCTCGTTCACTGTCTATGACCAGCAGGGCGGTTCGCACACGCTGAACATGGCCTTCATCAAGACCGGCCCGAATGCGTGGAAGGCGGAAGTCTATTCCGTCCCGGCCGCTGACGTCATGGACACCAGCGTGACCCCGCCTGTCGCCAGCACCAACGGCTTCATCGCCGGCGGCGACGTCAACTTCAAGCCGGACGGCAGCCTCGACCTCCCGTCGGGCAGCTGGCTGAACAGCGCGCTGAACATCACCTATGCCAACCAGGCGTCCTCGGTGCCGATCAAGCTCGAACTGGGCAGCGACGGCAAGATCGACGGCCTTACCCAGTTCGGCCAGCCGAGCTCGCTGATCTCGGGCAACACCGATGGCGGCACGCTGGGCAATCTGTCGCAGATCGAAATCACCAAGGACGGTGTCGTCAACGCGGTGTTCGACGACGGCACCACCCGTGCGGTGTTCCAGCTCCCGCTGGCGACCTTCCAGAACCCGGATGGCCTCACCCGCGTGTCGGGCAACGCCTACACCGCCAGCCGTACCTCGGGCGGCTTCACGCTGAACGAGCCGGGTGAACTCGGTGCGGGCGCCATCGCGCCGAACTCGCTCGAAGCATCGACGGTCGATCTCGCCAGCGAGTTCACCAACATGATCCGCTTCCAGCGTGCGTACAGCGCGTCGTCGAAGATCATCACGACGGTCGACGACATGCTGCGCGAAGTCAGCGACCTGAAGCGCTAAAACTCTAACTGAACGCAGGGGATCATGGCGCTCAACGACATTCTCGGTACCGCGATTTCCGGCCTGACAGCTGCTCAGGCCGGACTTCGCTCGGTTTCCAACAACATCGCGAATGTCGGAGTGGCCGGCTATGCGCGCGAGCGCGTCAGCCTCACCACGGGCGTGGTCGCGGGGCAGGTCAGCGGCGTGGTGGTGGGCGAGCCCACCCGCGTCGCCGACCGCTTCCTCGAAGCGACGGTCTATACTCGGGCGGGCGATCTCGGCCGCTCGGAAGTGGTCTCCAACTATCTGGATCGCATGCAGGCGCTGCTCGGGCAGCCGGGGGCTTCTTCGGGCCTCCCGGCGCGCCTCGACGCCGTCTCGGCCTCGGCCGTGGCGATGACGGGCTCGCTCGCCTCCACGCAGACGGTGGCACAGTTCACCAATGACGTGCAGGACGCGATCACTTCGATGCAGCAGATGGACAATGACGTGTCCCAGCTGCGTGCCGACGTGGAGTCGGAAGTCGGCTATTCGGTCGACAAGATCAATTCGCTGCTCCAGCGCATCCACGACCTGAACGGCACCATTGCCCAGGCGACCGGGCTCGGCCGCAGCGCCGGCGGCGCGGCCGACCAGCGGATGAGCGCGCTCCAGGAGCTGAGCGGGCTGATGCAGGTCACCATCCGCGATCAGCCGGACGGCCGCGTCTCGATCGAGACCGGCAATGGCCAGACGCTGCTCGACAAGCGCCTGCGCCAGCTCTCCTATCCCAGCAGCGGGTCGGTTTCGCAGGCTACCTATCCCCCGATCGAGATCCGCCTGGCCCAGCCCGACGCGGCGACCGGCGACAAGATCGATTCCGCCGCGATCGGCGGCAAGCTCGGCGGCCTGCTCGATCTGCGCGATCGCGCGCTGCCCGCGGTCCAGGAGCAGCTGGGTACGCTGTTCACCGGCCTGTCCCAGGCGCTCAACGCGGTTTCCAACGCCAACAGCACCGTGCCGCCGCCCGCCAGCCTCACCGGCCGCAACAGCGGCCTGGTCGGCGCGGACCGGCTGGGCTTCACTGGCGCGGCCACCTTCGCGGTGACCAAGGCCGACGGCACGCTCGTCGCCAGCACCAAGATCGATTTCGACGCGCTCGGCCCGACCGCGACGGTCGACGACATGGTCAACGCGATCAATGCGGGCCTGGGCGGCGCCGGCACGGCGAGCTTCGTCAACGGCACGCTCAGCATCAGCGCCATCGGCGCGGGCAACGGCGTGGCCGTCGGCCAGGACGCGACCAAGCCCAGCGCGCGCGCCGGGCAGGGCGTTTCGCAGTTCTTCGGTCTCAACGACCTCGTCCGCAGCGACAGCAGTTCGCTGGTCCCCTCGGGTCTCGCAACTGGCGACCCCCATGGCTTTGCTGCGGGCGAGACCGCGCAGATCGTGCTGCGCGACAGCTCGGGCCGGGCCTTGACCAGCTACACGCTGTCGCCCGCCGCCGGCGGCACCGTCGGCGACATGGTCAACGACCTCAACGCCAGCCCGCTCGCCAATTTCGGCACCTTCTCGCTCGACGATGCCGGGCGCATGCGCTTCCAGCCGTCGGCGAACGTCGCGGGTGCGACGCTGTCGATCCCGGCGGATTCCACCAATCGCTTCGGCACCGGCCGTTCCTTCTCGCAGATGATGAACCTCACCGGGGCATCGAGCGGGCTCGGCATGGCGGAGGTGCGCCCCGAGATCCTCGCCGATCCGAAGAAGCTCGGCCTTGCCCAGCTGCAGGATGTCGCGGTCGGCGCCAAGGCGCTCGGGTCGGGCGACACGCGCGGCGCGACCGCGTTCGTCAACAAGCTCGGCAGCGCGATCGATCTCGGCAAGGACGGCAAGTCGACGGTCGATGCCTTCGCCAGCAACCTGATGGGCCGGATCGGCCTCGATGCCAGCCAGGCCCAGGGCCGGCTCGCCGATGCCTCGGCGCGCAGTGCCGATGCGATCAACCGCCGCGACAGCTTCGCCGGCGTCAACATCGACGAGGAACTCTCGCAGATGGTCGTGCTGCAGAACAGCTATTCGGCCGCCGCGCGGGTGATCACCACCGCCAACGACATGTACGACACGCTCCTCGGCATGCTCCGCTAAGGGCCAGAAAGAAGGGAAGACCCATGACCCGCGTCGCCACCATTCCGCTCCAGAGCACCATGTCCAGCGCGATCATGCGCGCGCAGGAGAAGCTCGCAGCGACTCAGACCCAGCTTTCGACCGGCAAGAAGGCCGCGACCTTCGCCGATCTCGGCACCGAGTCCGTGCGCAACCTGTCGGCGCACACGCTGCTCGCGCGCCAGGAAGCCCAGTCCACCGTCTCGAAGCGCGTCGGTACCACCCTCTCGCTCTACCAGGCGAACATGGAAGGCATCGAGGACGCGACCTCGGACCTGCGCTCCAGCCTGATGAACGCGGTCGGCACCGGCGATTCCGCCGGCCTCCAGGAAGCGATCCAGACTGCCTTCGATCAGTTCCGCACCTCGCTCAACGCGTCGGAAGGCGGCACGCCGCTGTTCGCCGGCAGCCAGATCGATCAGGCGCCCTTCTCGGTGAACACGCTGGCCGATGCGGCCGCCACGCCGGGTGCCAGTGCCTTCCACAACGACACTGTGAAGGCGAATGCCCGCGTCGCAGACGGCGTGGACGTGAAGTATGGCGTCGGCGCCAGCGAGATCGGCGCCAATCTCTACGAGGCGTTCCGCACGCTCGGCGCGGCTGGCGCGATCGGCACCAAGCTCACCGACGCCCAGCTCGATTCGATCAAGCAGGCGGTGTCGCAGATCGACACCGGCCTTGGGGATCTGCGCGCCGTCAATGCGGAGAACGGCCGCAAGCAGAACCAGGTCGATACGCTCGCCTCGCGCGGCGAGGAGCGCGGACTGGTTCTGAAGAACGTGATCCAGGAGAATGAGGACGCCGATCTCGGCCAGGTCGCGATCGACCTCGCCCAGCAGAAGAGCGTGCTCGAGGCGAGCTACTCGGTCTTCGCGCAGCTCTCGGGCCTGAACCTGACCAACTATCTGAAGTAAGCATTTCCTTCCCGCAAAGGGATGGGTCAGGAAAGGCCGGGCTCGATGCCCGGCCTTTTCCGTTTGGGCTCGGTTCGTCGCCATTCCCTTGCTTCCCCGGGGGGGGGCCCGGGGCCCGGGGGTGTTG
>NZ_JASATQ010000074.1:0-23917 GCF_038440415.1 Sphingomonas sp. OTU376
GTGCCAATAACAAAAACCCCGCAAGTCCAGCGACTTGGCGGGGTTTTGTTTTATCTGCTCTCAGCGGCTCGGATCGGATTTCCCGGCGGCGCCTATCGCGCGAACCAGGGCTTTCGCCATGATCGCGGACGTCCGTTCGCCTTCCTCCGCCGTGGCGTGCGCGGGATCGCCGAAATAGGCCTCGGGGCCACCCGCCTCGGTGAAGGTCCGCGCGCCCGCCGCGAAGGCCGTGACCAGGCTGGACGGGTTGTGGCGAAGGTTCCGGCAGGTCGCCGCATCGACCAGGTCGGGCCGGTCGGCGAGCACGAGGCTGGTTTCGAACTGGCCGGCATGGCAGGCACCGGACACGAATTCCGCCGTCAGCTCGGCCGCGAGCGCCCGCCGGGTGAAATCCGGAAAGGCGAGGGCCAGCCCGAGCGCTTCCACCGCGGGGACCAGGTTCCGCAGCATCGCGACATTGGCTGGATCGAAATGGCTGTTCGCCAGCGCGAGACAGGCAAAGCCCTGCGCCTTCAGGCTGGCGGCGATGTCGAGGATGATCGCGCGCGCGGTCGCCTCGCCGATCGAGATCGTGCCGGCGAACTCCTCGGCATAATGCGCCGGGGCATAGGCAAGCGCGGGCAGCACGAAGCCGTGCATGCCCTGTGCCTCGAGCAGCGCCGCGGCGCGCCGGGCCATGCCTTCGGAAATGATCACGTCGGTGCACAGCGGCAGATGCGGCCCATGCGCCTCGACCGCGCCGAGCGGCAGGATCGCGACGACCGGTCGGCCGCTTGCCAGCGCCGCCTGCACCTGCGTCCAGGACAGATCGCCGAGCATCATCGATAAATCTCCCGCAGCTTCTTGCGATCGATCTTGTCGCGGTCGTTCCGCGGCAGCGGCACGTCGGACAGATAGACCTGGTGCGGCACCTTGTAGCGCGCCAGCCGGCCGCGGGCGAATTCCAGCACCTCCGCGCCCAGTGCGTCCCCGGCGGCCTCGCGCGGGACGATCACCACCACCGGCTTCTCCAGCCCGTTCGCATCGGCCCGGCCGAACACGCAGCATTCGAGCACTGCCGGATGCTCGCTCAGGCATCCCTCGACCTCCAGCGGGCTGACATAGATGCCGCCACTCTTGATCATGTCGTCGCCGCGACCCTCATAATACCAATATCCCTCGGCATCGCGGCGGAACAGGTCGCCGCTGACGATCGCACCGCCGCCCAGGTGCCGCTTCGATTTGGCATAGTCGCCGTGATAATAGAGCGCGGCGGAATCTCCGCGAATGCGCAGCACGCCGATCTCGCCGCCGGCGATCGGCATGCCGGCATCGTCGAGCAGGTCCGCCTCATAGCCGGGCACCAGCTTGCCCAGGCTCCCCGGCCTTATGTCGCCGGGCCGGTTGCTGATATAGATGTGGAAGCTCTCGGCGCTGCCGATCCCGTCGATGATCGGCACGCCGAAGCGCGCGTTCCAGCGTTCGTGCAGCTCGCGCGGCAGCGCCTCGCCCGCGCTCCACATCATCCGGATGCTCGACAGGTCGGGTGCCTGCGCCTCGGCCTCGAGCATCTTGTTGATCAGCGTCGGCACATTGGTGAGCACGGTCGGCCGATGCCGCGCGACCAGCGCGAACAGGTTCTCCGGCGTCGGCTGCTCGCGCGCCAGGATCGCGGTCGCGCCCACCGCGAAGGGGAACATCAGATTGGTACCGGTCGCATAGCCGAAATAGAGCCGCGGGCCGGACAGGGTGATGTCGTTCTCCGCCATGCCGATGAAGCGCCTGGCATAGACTTCGGTGTTGTAGGCGAAGTGGAAATGGCAGTGGACCGCGCCCTTGCTCTGCCCGGTGGTGCCGCTGGTGAACAGCCACACGGCGGGATCGTCCTTGCGCGTCGGCCAGGGCGGTGGGGCAGCGGGCTCAGTCGCGGCGATCCAGCGGTCGAACCCCGGCAGCCCGGGCGCCTCGCCGACCAGGATGACCGATCCCGGATCCTGGCAATGCCGCGCGCCCTCCCGTGCCGCCTCGAACGCCACCAGGCTGGTCTCGTCGATGAAGGCGAACTGCGGCTTCACATAGCCGAGATAGTAGGCATAGTCGCTCGCCGGCAGCATCGGGTTGATCTGGGTGACCACCGCGCCCGCCTTGATCGCGCCGAACCAGGCATAGACGAACTCGGGGCAGTCGCGCATGCACAGCAGCACCCGCTGCTCGGGCAGCAGGCCGCCGGCGAGCAGCCGCTCGGCGACGCGGGTGACGTTGGCCGCCACCTCGTCATAGCTGATCGCCCGATCCTCGAAGAGCAGCGCGGTCTTCCCCCCGCGCCCGGCCTCCACATTCGCGAACACGAAATAGTCCGCCATGTTGAAGGCATCAGGGAAAGCGGGGAGCGGTTCCGTCATGTCCGGATGATTGGAGAGCCGGGCGCTTTCGTCAATCCGGTAACGAGTGATACGATCTACCGCGCCACCGCCGACAGCGGCACATGGCGCCAGAAATTGCGGACCTCGTCGTCATAGCCGGTCAGGTCGTAGCGCAGCAGCGACACCGGCAGCCGCCCGGTGTTCATCAGGTAATCGTGATAGTCGCGGATCGAGAATTTGTCGCCGAGCTGGCGGCGGCGGTCGACCAGCAGCTTCTGCAGCTGCATCGCTCCGATCGTATAGGTCATGCCATAGCCCGGCGGGCGGCGGATATAGATGCCGGCATCGGTGCGCGCGACATTGTCGTCGAGGTACGGCGTCCATTCCTTCCAGAAGGCCATGGTCTGCGGCACGGTCATCTCGTTGCGCTGCATCTTCACGTCGCCGATCGTCCGCGCCGCGCGGAACAGGCCGAAGATGTAGATCAGCTCGCGGGTGCGCGGCCGGTCGTCGAACAGGCCGAGCTGCAGCGCGCTCTCCTCCAGGTAGAAGCCCCAGCCTTCGGTGCGCCCGCTGTCGCTCACCTTGCTGCGGATCGGATCGGTCACCCGCTTGCCGGTCATCCCGTCGAAGCGGTGGCCGGGGAAGGTGGCGTGGAGATGATCGGGGGAGGCGTCGCGGAACTGGATTTGCTCCCAGAACATCGGCCCCGTCGGCCGCACGATCCACGGCGCGTTGAAGCCCACTTCCTGATAGGTGCCCGGGATATAGTCGGGGATCGTCACGATCTCCTCGTCCTTCAGCCACTTCCGGATCTTGGCGTCGGTGCCCGCGAGCTGCGCCTCATATTCCGCGCCCGATCTGGGCAGCGCCAGTTCGGGCAGCTTGCGGTTGCGGTGCCGCTCCGTGGTGTAGTCGGCCCAGAATCGGGTGAGCTCGCGCTCGGCCAGAGTCACCACCTCGTCGGAAGTGTAGGGCATCAGCCGGACATTGGTGAGGAACCAGTCATAGGCCGGCTTGCCGACCCCGGCATGCGCGGTCATCGCCGGGCGCCCGGCCGTCAGCCAGTCGCGGAACCCCCGGATCGCGGTCTCGGCCGCCTTGATGTCGCCGAGCAGCGCGGGCTGCCGCTTCTGCGCCCGCCCGTGCAGGTCCGCGAACCAGCCGATCAGCCCCTCCGGCTCGACCGCGCGATAGGGCATGCCGTGCCCCACGCCGTCGCCGTGCGACAGGCTGTGCAGCGCGAGATCGGCATAGTCGGCGGCAACCGAGTCGAGATTGACCCTGGCCTGCGACAGATAGGCCGGGATCGCCTTCAGCCGCGCCTGGAAGCTCGCCAGCGCCTCCCCCTTGAGCGGCAGCTCGGTATAGGCCAGCCGCTGCAGCTCATCGACATACATGCCGGGATCGCGCGCCCAGGGCTTGAGGATGTTCAGGCTGAAATCCTGCAGGTCCATCTGCGCACGCACCGCGAGATAATCGACCTGCTGATGCCGGTCCCAGCTCGCCACCGCGAAATCGGGAAGCCTGGCCTGGAAGTCGCGCAGCTCGGCGCGGCGCTTCTCCACCGCGGCGGGGCTGTAGTCGATCGCGCCGTTCACCGCCCTGGGCTTGCTCCACGCATCGAAGGCAGTGAACAGCGCGACGAGATCGGCATGGCTGCCCTTGCCCCGGGGCGGGCCGTCGGGCTGCGGCGCTGCCTGCTGCGCGGTCGCCGGGGCGATGCCGAGCCCCGCCGGCAGGGCGCTCCCGGCCAGGAGCAGAGCGATCCCCAATGTCCTTGCGCGCATGTCAGCCTCCCTCGCGATGGTTCGCCGCGCGGCGCCCGTTCGGCCGCGCTCCGTTCATATAAAACGAAAAACACGTGATTTGTAATACGATGCTCGGCGAATGCGCACTGGTCAAGAGGCACCGAATCGGTGTTATCTCCGAGGCATGTGGGGCGCAGTCGACCGGTCCGAAGTGGTGCGAATCGGCAGAAAACTGCGGATTCCTCTCCGGTATCCGCTGCTTTCCGGGCGGTTCGATCGGTGCGGCCGGGCCAGGTCGAGCCGCTTGGATGCCAGGAAAAAACCGTGCGCAATCGCGGGCTTCGCGGCATCTTTGTTACCAGAAAGCGACACTTTTCACATTTTTTCGCTACCCCGAATTGACCCCAATCAATCGATATGCTCAAAATCACGCACTTGTTCACAGAAATGGACGCGACAAACGACGTCCGGACGTAACGAGGCAGGCGGGCATATCCATTCGGGGAGACACGATCATGGGCAGTAAGCGGGTAGCGGTGATGCGGGCGGGATTGCGGGGCGGTTCCGCGCTGCTCGCCACGATGATGATGATGGGTACGGCGTTCGCGCAGACCGCCGAGCCGGAAGGTGAAACGAGCGAGGCGATCGTCGTCACCGGTTCGCGCATTCCGCGTCCGGACGTGGATTCGAACAGCCCGGTCAACGTCATCGGCAGCGAGGAAATCAAGCAGACCGCCACTGCCGAGACCGAGCAGCTGCTCAACGCGCTGCCCCAGGCGGTCGCCGGCTCGGGTGCCCAGTCGAACGCCGGCAACGGCTCGGCCACGGTCAACCTGCGCAACCTCGGCGCCGCGCGCACCCTGGTGCTGCAGAATGGCCGCCGCATCGTCGGCGCCAGCCAGGACGGCGTCGTCGACATCAACATGATCCCGCCCTCGATGATCGAGCGGATCGAAGTCGTCACCGGCGGCGCCTCGGCCGTGTACGGCTCGGACGCGATGGCCGGCGTGGTCAACTTCGTCACCAAGACGAACTTCGAGGGGCTGGAGGTCAGCGGCCAGTACGGCCTCACCGATCGCGGCGATGCCGATCGCTACAACATCGACTTCACCGTCGGCGGCAATTTCGACGATGGCCGCGGCAACATCGTGTTCAACGGCAGCTATTATGACCGCGGCATCGTCAAGGGTTCGGCCCGCGCGCATGCCTCGCTCTACCTGGTCGATGCGGTGCAGGGCGGGAAGGGCGTGCTCGTCCCCGGCGGCAACGGCGTCACGCCGCAGGGCACGATCTTCACCCCGGCGCTGGTCGGCAAGGTCGATCCGTACGGCAACACGATCGGCACCGCCGGCATCTTCTTCGCGCCGGAGGGCTGGCGCGCCTACAAGACCAGCGACGGTTTCAACGATCGCCCCTACACCAACCTCCAGATGCCGATGAAGCGCTGGTCGGGCGCGCTGACCGGTCACTATGACGTGACCGACAACATCACTGCCTTCTGGGAAGGCAATTACGTCCGCAGCGAGATCAACTCGACGCTGGGCGCGGTGCCGATGAGCAGCTCGGGCTTCCTGCCGAACTTCCAGTTCGACCTGCGCAATCCCTATCTGTCGTCCTCGCTGCGCGAGTTCCTGCGCACCAATCTCGATGCCGATGGCGACAATCTCGTCTCGCTCAACATCAATCGCCGCCTGCTCGATTTCGGCTCGCGTACCGATGACCAGACCCGCGAATTCTCGCGCTATGTCGTCGGCCTGCGTGGCGCGCTCACCGACAAGTTGAACTGGGAAGCCTTCTACAATCAGGGCCATGTCCGGATCACCGAAGTCCAAGGCGGCGGCGTCCTGATCGACAATTTCGCCAACGCGTTCCTGACCAACCCCAGCAATCCCTATGATTGCCTCACCACCGACACGCGCTGCGTCACGATCAACCCGTTCGGGCTGATGTCGATGACCAAGCCGATGATCGACTACATCTACACCAACCTCACCAACATCACCGTCCTCGATCAGAAGCAGGCCGGCGCCAGCATCACCGGCACGCTGTTCAAGCTGCCGGCGGGCAATGTCGGCATCTCGGTCGGCGCCGAATATCGCAAGGAAAGCTCCACCTTCACGCCCGACCAGCTCTACATCCAGGGCAAGGCGCTCTCGCGCTCGGCGGGCATCCAGGCGACCGGCGGCAGCTTCGACGTCAAGGAAGTCTATGGCGAGCTCGTCGTGCCGATCCTGGCCGACATGCCGCTGGTCCACATGCTCTCGTTCGAAGGCGGCATCCGCTATTCGGACTATTCGACCGCGGGCGGCGTGACTTCGTGGAAGGCGGGTGGCGAGTATTCGCCGGTCAAGGGCCTCAAGATCCGCGGCCTCTATCAGCGCGCGGTGCGTGCGCCGAACGTGGTCGAGCTCTATTCGGGTGCCACCAACACCGCGCCGCAGGCGACCGACTTCTGCAACGCCACCGGTGCCAACCGCACCGCGGCCGAGCGGACCTTCTGCGTCAGCTCGCTGGGCGTGCCGTCGAGCGTGATCGACGTGTTCCAGCAGGAGAATGTCCAGATCCGCGCGATCACCGGCGGCAATCCGAACCTGCAGGAGGAAACCTCGGACACCTGGTCGCTCGGTGCGGTCTTCCGTCCGGACTTCGTGCCGAACCTCCAGCTCACCGTCGACTATTACAACATCAAGATCGACGGTGCGATCGCGGCGTTCGGCGGTGGCCTCCAGTCGGTCATCACCGCCTGCCGTGCCAACCTGTCGATGAGCAACGTCTTCTGCCAGCCGCTCAACCACCGCTCGTCGGACGGCCAGCTCTATGACGTGCCGCTGCTCAACGCGAACATCGCCTCGATGGAGACGTCGGGCGTCGATTTCCGGCTCGACTACAAGTACGACACCGGCTCGTTCGGCAGCCTCAGCTATTATCTGGCCGGCAGCTACCTCATCAAGAGCGTGGTCCAGAGCAGCCCGATCGTCGCGGCGATCGATTGCGCGGGCTATATCGGCGGCGGCAGCTGCGGCAACGCCAACCCCAAGTGGCGCTTCACCCAGCGTCTGACCTGGGACGTGACCGATGCCTTCCAGGTCTCGCTGCGCCACCGCTTCATCGGCTCGGTGAAGGACGGGCGCATCGCGGCGGCCAAGGCTTCGGGCGCGGCGATGCCGCTGCTCGCGGTGCCGGAGACCGGCCAGATCAGCTATTTCGATCTGAGCGCGTCCTACGACATCGACAAGTCGCTCAGCATCTATGGCACGATCGACAATCTCGGCGATCACAACCCGCCGTTCCAGCTCTACGAGCGGGATACCTATGACGCGATCGGCCGCCGCTTCACGGTTGGTTTCCGCAAGCGGTTCTGAGGCCTAGTCCGGCGGCGGCGGGCGGGCCGTCGTCGCCGGCAACCGGCTCTTCGGGGCCGGACGCGACGACAAGTGAGTGAAGGTGCTGGGAAGATGATGAAGTTCCGCGTTTCCGTCCGTGCGATGTCGGTGGCCCTGGCGATCGCATCGCTGAGTGCGGCGCCTTCCGCATCGGCCCAGCAGTCCCAGTTCGCCGGCACCAGTCTCTCGCTCGACGAGCTGTATCGCTACAAGAGCCTCGTCGGCCTTGAGCCGCTGGGCTATAGCTGGGCAGCGGACAGCAGCGCGGTGCTCTTCCTGTGGAACGATGAAGGCTATTCGTTCCGCGATATCTGGTCCTACTCGCCCAAGACCGGCCAGAAGATCCGCCTGACCTTCCTCGGCAAGGACTCCAAGCCCGAAGCGGAAGCCAAGGGCATCGCCCAGGCGGTATTCCTCGCCAACGGCCGCATCGCCTTCACCCTGGGCGGCCAGCTCCATATCCGCGAGGCCGACGGCAGGGTGGTGAAGGCCGAAGCCGACAAGCGCGGCATCCGCAAGCTCACCGTCTCGCCGGACGGTTCCAAACTCGCCTTCCTCGCCGCGGCACCCGCCGGCACGCCCGTCGCGGGCGGCGGCCAGCTCTGGGTCCGCGACGCCGCGGCAGGCGAGGGCGCCACCGCCACGCGCCTCGCCGGCAGCGACGATCCCAAGCTCTATATCGAGGACTTCAAATGGGCCGATAGCGGCAAGGCGATCGCCTTCCAGCAGGCCGACGACCGCGCCATGCCCGAGCGCGACATCTATTACGACGCCAAGGGCAAGCTCCAGAACAACCGCGTGATCCGCGCCTTCCCGGGCGAGGAGACCAGCAAGACGACGATCGGCCTCGTCAGCCTCGCCGGCGGCCAGCCCCGCCTGTTCGAGCGCCCCGACGCCAAGCATGATGTCTGGGGCTATGGCCTGTCGCATGACGGCAAGCGGCTGTTCGTCAGCAGCGCCGACATGGAGGCCAAGGAACACACCATCTATCTCTACGACGCCGCCACCGGCGCCCGCGAGACCTTCTACCAGCTGCGCGAGCCGAAGCATCTCCGCCCCGACTGGAAGGTCGCCTGGGCGCCGGGCGATGACGGCCTGATCATCCTCACCGATCGCGACGGCTGGCTCCAGCTCTACCACCAGCGCAAGGCCGGCGAGGCCCCGCGCCAGATCACCAGCGGCAAATGGGAAATCGCCTCGTTCGAGGTCGACGACAAGAACAAGCAGCTCTATTTCACCGCCAACAAGTCCGCGCTGCAGGACCGACAGCTCTACCGCGTGGCCGTAGCGGGCGGAAAGATCGAGCAGCTCAGCGGCCCGGCGGGTGGTACCCATGAGCCGGTCTATTCCCCCGATTTCAGCCGCATCGCCGACTGGTACAGCAATGACGACCTGCCGCCCGAGCTGTTCGTCATCGACACCGCGAAGCCCGGCAAGGCAGCGCAGGTCACCAAATCGCCTCAGCCCGATTTCTACGGCCAGACCTGGGCGAAGACGCGCTACGTCCAGTTCCCCAGCCATGTCGACGGGATGAACCTGCTCGGCCGGGTGAGTGTCCCCGCCAATTTCGACCCCGCCAGGAAATACCCGGTCATCGTCGGCTCGGTCTATTCGGACGCGGTCCACAACCAGTGGGGCGGCCGCCGCGCCCACCCGACCTGGGGGCTCGACCAGTATTTCGTCGCGCAGGGCTATATCGTCCTGACCGTCAACATCCGCGGCTCCTGGGGGCAGGGGCGCGACCATAACCAGACGCAGTACGAGAGCTATGGCGAGACCGACATCAACGATCTCGAGAGCGGCGTCCGCTATCTGATCGCCCAGGGCTATGCCGATCCCAAGCGCATCGGCATCTGGGGCTCGAGCTATGGCGGGTTGATGACGATCATGTCGCTGTCGAAGAAGCCCGGCCTCTATGCCGCGGGCATCGCCGGCGCGCCGGCCACCAATGTCTGGCACGCCTTCCCGGCGCAGATGTGGATCATGGGGCCGCCCGACGGTCCCGACATGCCCAAGCGCTACGAAGCGCAGTCGGCGCTCTATCAGGCCAAGGGGATCAGGGACCCGCTGATGATCATCCACGGCACCCGCGATTCCGTCGTGCTCTATTCGGACACGATGGCGCTGGCCGAGCAGATGATCCAGCGCGAGCAGATGTTCGAACTGGTGACGCTGCCCGGCGCCAACCATCCCTGGGACGCCGAGAACATTCCGCAGACCCGCTTCTCGTTCAAGAAGATGGTCGAGTTCTTCGATCGCAACGTGAAGAACCGGAAATAACATGCTGCGTCGGGGCATCGCGGTTCTGATCGGAGGCGCCACCCTGCTGGTTGCCCCAGTGGCTGCCGTGCCGGCGGCTGCCCAGCCGGCCGTCCAGCAACTCGGCGCCGATTTCTGGGCGTGGCGCGGCACCACCCAGCCCGCGAGCAGCGACGACATCCCGCGCATCGTCCGCCCCGCCGGCTGGCTGCCCGACTGGTCGCCCGCTGCTATTGCCGCCCAGCGCAAGCAACTCGCCGCGTTCGAGGCGCGCTGGAAGGCGCTGGAGACCGCCCCCCAAAGCATCAGCGAGAAGGTCGATTACCGGCTGGTCGGCTCGGCGCTGGCCCGGGTCCACTGGGAAATGGACCATATCGCCGCCTGGCGCCGCCAGCCGCATTTCTACACCGCGCAGGCGCTCAACCCGGTGTTCGAGCTGCTGCTGCCCAAGCCGCCGGTCTCGCATGCTCGGCTGGACGAAGTGATCCATCTGCTCGGCAACGCCCCGGCGATCCTCGCCGCCGGCCGCGCCAATCTGGACGACATGCGCGGCCCCTTCGTCGACGTCGCGCTCAGCCAGATCGCCGAAGTGCCGGAGAGCCTGCGCGGCATGGCCGCCGGCCTCGCCCCCTACGCCGATGCCGCGCAGAAGAAGCGGCTCAATGCCGTGGTCGAGAAGGCGATCACCGCCTTTGCGGGCTATGCCGAGTTCCTGAAATCCAAGCGCGCCGGCCTGCCCCAGCAGACCGCGGTGGGCCGCGCTTCCTATCTCTATTTCCTCGGCAATGTCGGCATCTATCCCTATTCGCCCGAGCAGCTCGTCGCGATGGGCCGCCAGGAATGGGCGCGCTCGGTGCTGTTCGAAACGCTCGAGCGCAACCGCAATGCCGGGCTCCCCGAGCTACCGATCGGCGCCTCGATCGGCGCGGTCACCGCGCAGCTCGACGCGGACGAACTCAAGGTCCGCAAGTTCCTCACCGACAAGAACCTCCTCACCGTCCCCGACTGGGTGGGGCATTACAAGGCCCAGCCTTTCCCCGCCTATCTCGCGCCGATCGGCTGGCTGGGGCGCACCTTCGATTTCACCAGTATCGATCGGACCGGGCAGGACGCCACCGTCTATCTCCCCGATCCCTCGCCCAAGCTCGGCTATTTCAACCTCTCGATCGCGCGCGATCCACGGCCGATCATCGTCCATGAAGGCGTGCCCGGCCATTTCTTCCAGCTCAGCCTCAGCTGGCGGAACCCCGATCCCCTGCGCCGCCGCTATTATGACAGTGGCGCCAATGAGGGCACCGGCTTCTATGCCGAGGAGATGATGCTCCAGGCCGGCTTCTGGGCCGATGCGCCCAAGACGCGCGAGATCATCTACAATTTCGCACGGTTGCGTGCCCTTCGGGTCGAAGTGGACGTGAAGCTGGCGCTAGGTGAATTCACCATCGCCCAGGCAGCCGAGTATCTGGAGAAGATGGTCCCGATGGATCCGGCCACCGCGCACGAGGAAGCGACCTTCTTCGCCGCCGCGCCGGGCCAGGCGATTAGCTACCAGATCGGCAAGATGCAGACGACCGAGTTCCTTGCGGAAGCCCGGGTGCGCGAAGGCAAGTCCTTCGATCTCAAGCGCTTCCACGATTATCTCTGGACCAACGGCAATGTGCCGATCGCACTCCAGAAGGAAGAATATCTGTCGATGGCGACGGGCGAATAGGGGGCATGCTTTCGATGGATCTGGTAAAGTTCACGGAGCCGAAATCGGGGCTGTCGGCGCGCTGCCGTCTGCTTCCGCAAGCGGCGCCTTTATCCTGTGAGTTCCTGCGCGATCTCGCCAATCGCCGCGCCTCGTTCGAGGCGATGCACGCGATCTGGACCGGCCCGGAAATCTCGATCCCGATGCCCTCGGCATCGCTGCCGGAAGGGATGGCCCAGCCGCCGATCCCGGCCGAGAACGCCACTTCCTATCCCGGCGCGGGCGACATCGTGCTCGCTTATCTCGCTGCCGGCAGCACCCAGGGCCTGCCGCCCGGGCCGTTCTACGACATCGGCATCTTCTATGGTGCCGGGGGCCGGCTGCTGATGCCGTTCGGCTGGATCCAGGCCAATGTCTGCGCCCGCATCCTCGACGAGGATCTGGAGAAGGCCGTCGCGGATTGCCGCACGATCCGCCGGAACGGCGCCTGCACCATCACTGTCGAACCGGCCTGAGGGGGAGCGGGACATGACCTATGCCGATCTGATGTCCTTCCTCGGGCACTGGGTGCTTCCCGGCTCGCTGATCGCGATCATGGCCTCGATGGGCCTGTCGCTCACCGCCGAGGATTTCCGCCAGGTGTTCCGCAACAAGCGCGCGCTGATTTTCGGCGTCTGCTCGATGCTGATCGTCCCGCCGGCGATCGGGCTCACCCTCGCGCTAACCGTTGCGCCCACGCCGGCGCTGGCGGTCGGCTTCGTGCTGCTCGCCACTACGCCTGGCGGCATGCTCTCAAATTTGTTCACCGACATGGCCAAGGGCGATCTCGCCCTCTCGATGTCGATGACGCTGCTGCTCAGCATGATCTACATCTTCGCCGTGCCCTTCTACGCGCATTTCGCGCTGGCCCATTTCATGGGGCTCGAAGCCGATGTGAAGGTGCCGCTGGCGTCCTTCTTCTGGGATATCTTCTCGATCACCGTGCTGCCCGCCGCCGCCGGCTTCACGCTGCGGGCGCTGCGCCCGGCCTTCGCGATCGCCTTCAAGAAGTATCTCAAGAACATCGCGATGGTCGTGCTGTTCAGCGCCTTCGGCCTGATCCTGTTCGATCAGGTGCCGGTGCTGCGCGAAAATCTCGGCGCGCTGTTCTGGATCACTGTCGCGCTCAACCTGATCATGGTCTGCGTGGTGATGACGATCGTGCGCTTCGCCGGCTTCACCCGGCGCGAGAATATCGCGATCGGGATCGAGCATCTGATGCGCCAGGAAGGCACTGCGATCTTCATCGCGGTCAGCATCGTCGGCAACAACCAGATGTCGCTCCCGATGATCATGAACACGCCGGTCGCGCTCTGCTTCGTGCTGGCCTTCGTCGCCATCGCCCGCCGCACCGAGCGGGCGGGGAGGGCCGAGCCCGCCATCGCCTGACCCGCATCCAACCAACACCGCCCCTTTGAGGGGCAGAGAGACACCGCTCCCTTGCCGGAGCGAACAGAGAGTTCAGGATTACATGCAAACGTCCCGTATCACGGACGTCGCGGGGGAGCTTTTGCCCTTCGCGCCGGCCCCCGGCTTCGCCCCTGGAAAGGCGTGGTGATGGAGCATCAGCCCATTTCCCGTCGCGAAGGCGATGGGCCGTCGCTGGCGCCGGTCTGGGTCGCCACCGCGGCGCCGGGCCCCGATCTCGCGCCGCTGGCAACCGAGGTCGAGGCCGAGGTGCTGGTCATCGGCGGCGGCATCGCCGGCATGACCACCGCGCTCCACCTGGCCGAGGCAGGCGTCGACACGGTGCTGGTCGAAGCCGGCCAGCCCGGCGACCAGGCGACCGGCTGGAGCGGTGGCCTCGTCGCCCCCGATTATATCCGCCACACCCCCGAGACGATCGGCCCGGTGCTCGGCCGGCTGCGCGGCGAGCGGCTTACCCGGATGATCGGTGGCTCGGCCCGCGCGGTGTTCGATCTGATCGCCCGCCACGGCATCGACTGCGACGCCCGGCAGGACGGGTTCTACACGCCCGCCCACACCGAGCACCTCGCCCAGAACCAGCGCAGCTATGCCAATCAATGGCAGTCGCGCGGCTATGACGTGAGCTTTGTCGAGGCGCGCGAGGCCCGGCATCGCTTCGGCGTCGATCGTTATTGCGGCGCGCTGCGCTTCGGCGAGGGCGGCAGCATCAATCCGCTCGGCTATGTCCGCGGCATTGCCCGTGCCGCGCTGAAGCAGGGCGCGCGCCTGTTCGCGCAGAGCCCGGTAGAGGCGCTGGCCTTTGAAGGCGGCCGCTGGATCGCCCGCACGCCCGGCGGCGCGGTCTCGGCCCGGCGCGTCGTGCTGGCGGCCAATGGCGGCAATGCGGCACTGCATCCCGCGCTCAAGCGCACGGTATTGCCGCTCAACGTCATCCAGTTCGCCACCGCGCCGCTGAGCGCCAGCCAGCGCGAGACGATCCTGCCCGATGGCGGCGCCTTTACCGACAAGGTGCCCTATCTCTTCACCGCGCGGCTGGATGCGCAGGGGCACCTGATCTCGGCCTTCCCGATGTCGTTCCTAGTCAACGGCGGCAAGGCGCATCTGCGCGAGGCGGAGCGCCGGCTGAAGCAGCATTTCGCCGCCATGCCCGATCCGCGGGTCGACTATATCTGGCACGGCCTGGCGCAGGTGAACTCGTCCTTCCTGCCCGAGCTCTATGATCTCGGCGGCGGCGCGCTGGCGATCCAGGCCGACAATGGCCGCGGCATCGGCATCAACACCCAGCTCGGCATCGAAGTCGCCACCGCGATCGCCACCAACAGCCGCGAGCAGCTCTCGGTCGTGCCGCGCACGCCGCATCCGATCCGACTCCATGCCGGGGCGACGCTGCTGCCCAAGCTGCTGATGTCGATGGCCCGGATGTCCAACTGAACGAGGGGATTTGCAGATGATCCGGCGCGCGCTCCGACTGTTGCTCCTGCCCGTCGGCGCGATGCTGCTGATCGGCGCGGGTTCTCCCGATCTCGATGCGCTGATCGCGCGGTACGATGCGTTCACCGCCCGCTTCCCGATGGAGGCCGGCCGCTCCGATCCCTCGCACTCGCCCGAGGGCTGGCCGGACGAGACGCCCGGCGCCATGGCCGCGCGCAAGGCGGAGCTGCTGGCGATCGACAAGGCGCTCGCCGCGCTGCCGGGGGATGTGCTCACTTCGGAGGACGGAAGGAACCGGGATTTCCTCCGCCAGATCATCGCCTGGCGCGTGCAGGGCATTGATTTCGACGAGCGCCGCTTCGCGTTCGTCGCGCATGAGGGCTTTTACAACACGCCTTACTATACCGCTCGAGGCGTCGAAGTGCGCAGCGAGGCCGATGGCCGGGCCTGGATCGCCCGGCTGCGCGGGGTGCCCGGCTATTTCGCGCAGCAGCGCGCCAATCTCGAACGCGGCATCGCCACGGGCTGGACCCAGCCGGTGCGGGTGGTCGACGTCGCCGTTTCGGTGCTCCGCAAGCAGATCGAGCGGCCGGTCGCCGAGGATCCGCTGCTTGCGCCTCTGGACGGAAGAGACGCACTGGTCGCCGAAGCGCGCACCGTCCTGGAACGCGAAATCCGCCCCGCGCAGCGCGCAATTCTGGCCTATATCGACGGCCGCTACCGCGCGCATGCCCGCAAGGGCCTGGGCATCGCCAACATCCGCGGCGGAAGGGACTATTACAGCTTCCTTCTGCGCTATTACACGACCACGGACCTCACCGCCGAACAGGTCCATGCCCTTGGCCTCTCGGAGGTAAAGCGCATCCGGGCCGAGATGGACCGGGTGATCGCCGAATCCGGCTTCAAGGGCAGCTTCACGGCGTGGCTGCGCTACCTTCGCAATGATCCGCGTTTCTATGCGACCAGTCGCGAGCAGCTGATCGAGAAGTACGCCGCCGCCGCCAAGCGCATCGACGGCGTGCTTCCCCGCTGGTTCGGCACCCTGCCGCGCCAGCCCTTCACCGTGGAGCCGGTCCCCCTCGACCTGGAAGAGGGCTACACCACCGCCCGCTCGGGCGGCGGTGACTTCTCCAGGGGCTTCCCCGGCCGCTTCATCGTCAACACCTCGCACCTCGACCAGCGCCCCCTCTACGAGGTGCCCGCGCTCACCCTGCACGAGGCGGCGCCGGGCCATCACACCCATGCCGCGATCGCCCAGGAACATCCCGAATGGCCGAGCTTCCGCCGGCAGCGCGACCTGCTCGCCTTTCGCGAGGGCTGGGCGCTCTATGCCGAGCGGCTGGGGCACGAGATGGCGGTGTACCGCGATCCCTATGAGAAGTTCGGCAGCCTTTCCAACGAGATGTGGCGCGCCTGCCGGATGGTCGTGGACACCGGAATCCATGTCATGGGCTGGAGCTGGGAACAGGCCCGGGCCTGTTTCACCGAGAATACCGCGCTGGCCGACATCAATATCGACACCGAGCTCGCCCGCTATATCGGCGCGCCCGGCGGGGCGGTGGCCTACAAGGTCGGCGAGCTCAGGATCCTCGAGTTGCGCCACCGCGCTGAAAAGGCCCTGGGCGATCGCTTCGACATCCGCGCCTTCCACGACCTGATCCTGGCCCAGGGCCAGCTGCCGATGACGCTGCTGGAGGCGGTGGTAAACGACTGGATTGCATCGAGAAAATAATGCTTATTACCGTCATCCCCCCCTTCGCGGGGATGACGAGGTAGGTGGACAAGCGCCTACGAAGCCAGAGCCTCGCCCAGCGCCACCCCATCCTCATCCGCCAGCGCCGCCTCGCGCAGCCGCCGGATACCGCCCGCATCGAGCCCACCAGCCCGATACCGATCGACGATCCGCTGATAATTGCCGAGCCCCCGCTCGAACGTCTCGCCATAGCCCTTGATCAGCCGCTGGCATCGCACCAGCTCGACCGCGGCATTGGTGTCGCTGGTGCGTACCAAAGTCAGCCATTCCTCGATCCGCGCCTGCTCGATCTGGTAGCGCAGCGTCCCCCGCCGCCAGCGCCGCCACCCGGCCAGCATGGACAGTATGAGGAACCAGCGCAGGCTGGTCGTCTCGACATGTCTTCCCTTGGCAAACAAGGGCTTGAGCCGTCGCGACCAGCCCTCGCTCGCCAGGATGCGTCGGCCGAGCCCGGCGGGCAGCGTCTCGCAGACCTCCTCCAGCCGCGGGTGCATATATTCGGTCAGCCGGACGATCTGGTCGTCCTTGGCCTTCACCTCGCCGCGCACCCGGGCGAAGCGGCTGGCGCGCACCTTCAGGTCGGCCACGCGGATCGTATCCTCATACGACATCCACAGCGCCAGATGCCGCGCCGCCTCGGTCAGCAGTTCCGGGTTGCCGCCCAGGCTATCGAGCCGGTCGAGATAGAGGCCCGCATAGGCAGCGTCCTGATAGTCCATCAGGCGCCGCACGCCTTCCAGCGCGAAGAACTGTGCCGCATGGGGCAGGTCCGCCTCGATCCGCGCGGCCAGGGCACGCCCGGCCTCGGTGGTGGGCACAACGGCCTGGAATTCCTCCGCCTTCGCCTCCGCGCCACTTCGAGCGGCATCGAATCCGGCCGCAAAGCCCCGCAAATTCGCCTCCACCGCCTTGCCTCCGGCGCGGATCGCGTCTTCGAAGGCGGAGCGCGGGAAGGGCAGGGCACCGCTGCCCGCCAGCGCCCCGAACAGCACCGAGCTGATCACGCTGCCGGTGCGCTCGGCAACGTCCTCCATGTCGAAGCCGATGAAGCGCTTCGACCGTTCTCCGGCGGCAGCCAGGATCCGCTCCGTGCTCGCCCGGCCATCGCCCATCGCCGACTTCTCGGAGATCGCATAGACGCGGTGGGTGGAGCCGATCAGCTCTGTCCGCCTGGTCACGAACCCGCGCAGGATTGCCCGCCCGGCCTCCATCAGTTCGGAAGCGACGACTACATCGACATCTCCCGGCACCGGCGTCAGCGCCAGCACCGGCGCGGTAGTGCCCGCCGGAATCATCTCGATATAATAGATGGTTGCGCCCGTCCGCTGGGCCACGCCGGGCACCGAAGTCCCCTGTGCGACAAAGCCGTTCCGCTCGCCCAGCTGGACGATCCAGTCGGCCAGCACGCCGCCGCCCTGGCCGCCAAGGCCCAGCACCGCGATGGTGATGCGCTTGCGATCGGGCATCAGAAGGCCCTCGCCGCGATGGCGCGGGCGCCGCGCCTTTGCAGGGCAGTGATCATCCAGCCGCGCAGGCGCTGGCGGAGGCGGTCGCGGCGGTCGGGATTGGCAATGACATGGGCCTTGTAGAAGGAAGGGCAGAGCACCGCGGCATGGCTCACCTCGCCGCACACACCGCAGCCGACACAGCTGTTCTCGACATGGGCGACGGGATCCTGGCGCAGCGGATCGGGATTGGGCTTGATCGTCAGCGAAGGGCAACCGGAGAGCCGGATGCAGCTATGGTCACCGGTGCAAGTATCGGGATCGACCCCGAAGCGCTCGCGCACCACGCGCTGGCCCGCCTTCATCGCCTTGGCCAGCTGCGGCTTCACCCTGCGCTGGCGGTTGAGCTGGCATTCGGACTGGGCGACGAGGACCTTGGGTCCCTTCTCCTTGCTCGCCAGCGCCTCGCGGATCGCATCGCGCATGCCGGCGACGTCATAGGTCCGCGTCATCGTCCGCGCCCAGCCGATGCCGACCCCGCGCACCGCCTTCTCGATCGGGTTGTTGGTCTTGCGGCCCGGCGGCTTGGCGCGCGAGGAGAGGATGTCCTGGCCTCCGGTCGCGGCCGAATAGCCATTGTCGACGATGATCGTCAGATTGTCGTCCTGGTTGAAGACGGCATTGCCGATCCCCGAGGTCAGCCCGTTATGCCAGAAGCCGCCATCGCCCATGATCGCGATCGCCCGCTTGTCGCGTGGCTTGAAGGCGGATGCGCCCGCGGTGCCCAGGCCATAGCCCATCGTCGTGTTGCCGATATGGAAGGGCGGCAGGATCGAGAAGAGATGGCAGCCGATATCGGCGGAGACGTGGAAGGCGCCCATCTCCTTCTGCACCAGCTTCATCGCCGAGAAGATCGGCCGCTCCGGGCAGCCGGTGCAGAAGCCCGCGGGCCGCTGCGGCACCGCGCTGGGCGGCAGGGCAGGGGCAGGCTTCTCCACCTCGGCCGGTGCACGCTCCGGCGCGTGCTCGCGCAGGAACTTGGCCACTCCGTCGCGGATCACTGCCCCGCCATATTCGCCGGCGCGCGGCAGCACGTCCTTGCCGATGATCCTTGTATCGAGCCGGGCGCGGCGGACCAGCGTGTTCAGTTCATGCTCGATGAATTCGGGCTGGCCTTCCTCAACCACCAGCACCGCATGTTTCCCTGCACAAAAGTCGCGGACCTCGTCGGGAATCAGCGGATAGGTGACGTTGAGTACATAGACCGGGATCACGGCATTGCCGTACGCGTCCGACAGGCCGAGCAGCTCGAGCGCGCGGTTGAGCGAGTTGAACAGCCCGCCCTGCACGATGATGCCGATCTCGTCGCTCTCGGGGCCGAAATGCTCGTTGAGCTTGCGCTCCTGCACGAAGCGGATCGCGGCGGGCCAGCGCTGTTCGATCTTCTCGACTTCGTGGAGGAAATTGGCCGGCGGCAGCACGATCCGGTCGGCATCGCGCACCGGCGCCTCGGCGGCTTCCGAGACGGTCAATGGCGGTCGCTTGTTGTCCTTCGCAACGAAGCTGCCCGTCACATGGCAGGCCCGCACCCGCAGCTCGAGCATCACCGGCGTGTTCGAGGCCTCGGACAGCTCGAAGCCCTTCTCGACCATGTCGACGATCACGGGCAGGCTCGGCCGTGGGTCGAGCAGCCACATCTGCGACTTCATCGCGAATGCATGGGTGCGCTCCTGCATGATCGAGGAGCCTTCGCCATAATCCTCGCCCAGGATCACCAGCGCCCCACCGGTCACCCCACCCGAAGCGACGTTGGACAGCGCGTCCGAGGCGACATTGGTGCCGACCACCGATTTCCACGCCACCGCGCCACGCAGCGGATAGTTGACCGAAGCGGCCAGCATCGCCGCCGCCGTCGCCTCGCTCGCCGAGCTCTCGAAATGGACGCCGAGCTCGCCCATCAGCTCGTTGGCATCGGCGAACACGTCCATCAAATGGCTGATCGGCGATCCCTGATAGCCGCCGACATAGGCCACCCCAGCCTGGAGCAGCGCCTTGGTGACGGCGAGGATGCCTTCGCCATGGAAGGTCTCGCCGTCTCCCAGCCGCAGTTGCTCCACTTCCGCCTTGAACGAACGCTCGGCCATCCGTTCAGCCCGCGACCAGCGCGAGGACGCGAAGTGGACTGCCCGAGCCGCCCTTGATCTTGAGCGGGGTGGCGAGGATCACAGTCCCGGTCGGCGGCAGCAGGTCGAGATTCTCGAGGCACTGCAGCCCATAGCGGCCCGCCGCATGGAACAGCGTGTGCGCCGGATAGGCGGGGCTGAGCAGATGCGCCTGGCCGGCATCGGTGCCGATCGTCTCGACGCCAAGCCCATGCGCATCGCGCGCGTCGATCAGGAACTGCACCGCCTCTGCGGACGGCCCCGGCGTATGGGCGCCATCCTCGCGGCGATTGGTGTAGGCGTCGACGTCGCGCTTCGACCAGTCGGTGCGCAGCATGATCCAGCTGCGCGGCGGGATGCGGCCATGCTCGGCCTCCCATGCCTCGATATCCGCGACGGTGAGGAGATAGTCCGGGTTCTCCGCCGACTTGGCCGAGATGTCGATCACGACGGCGGTGGCGATGAAGTCGGCCGGCGGCACGGTATCGACGGCGTTGTTGGGCAGGTCCTTGCCGGTGATCCAGTGGATCGGCGCGTCAAAATGCGTGCCGGTATGTTCGCTCACGGTGAAGTTGTTCCAGTACCAGGCGACGCCGCGTTCATCGTAGCGGGATATCTCTTCCTGGCTGAACCCGGCGCACTGGCCGAACTCGGGCGGCAGGACGAGCGTAGGCGTGTCGGGCGACAGCGTCTGGGTCAGGTCGATCGTGCGGATCTCCCCCGATGCGATGCCCGCGGCGAAGATCTCGAGCGTCTGGCTGGTCATGGTCTGTCCTCCCTGTGGTGGGCGTGCGCGGTCATGCGGGCACGATGTCGAAGGCGATGGTGGTGCGGTGGCCGGTGTCCTCGAACGGCACCGTCCCATGGTAGAAATAGGAGGGGAACAGCACGAGCAGCCCCGGCTCGGGCCGGATCATCCGGGTGATCCGCTCGCGTTCCCCCAGGCGCAGCCCGGTTTCGCCGAACTTCAGCCAGCCCTGGTGGCCGCGGGCCACCGCGTCGGGCAGGGCGACATAATAGCAGGCGCTGATCCAGCCCTCGGGATGGATATGGTTCTCATGGAACCCGGCGCTGCGCAGCCGCACCGACCAGGAGCCCGAAAAGGCGAAGCGCCCGGTGTTGCGGCTGAGGAACGGGTGACTGGCATCCATGGGTAGCCCGGCGATCCATTCTTGCACCCGCGCCTCGATCATCCCGCGCACGGCGGCGATCATCGGGTCGGGCAGGGCGAACAGGTCGTCGCTGGTCTGGGTGCCGCCGCGCAGCGTCTGGTCGAGCGGGTGCTGCTGGTCTCGGTGAAGGGCGGAGAGCGCGGTATCGAGCCGGACGTTGAAGTCCGCATCGGGTGGCGTCAGCAGGCTGGCCGAGACCAGCTGCTCGGCATCATTCAGCCATGCCTCACGCGGATCGCCGGTGAAGCGCCAGCCCAGCCCCTGCAGCGCCAGCCCCTGCTGGTCGAAAGGATCGGCGGCGAGCAGCGGCTCGAGGCGCTCCAGCGCCTCGGTCGGGCGATCGAGAATGATGCAGGCCCGCGCCGCTTCGCGTATCGCCGGGGCGAAATCGCCGGCCGCGTCGAACCGCGCCAGCGCGGCGTCGGCTTCTCCGAGCGACCAGCGTGCCCGGCCCAGCTGATGCTGCAGTTCCGGTCCGGCCCGGTCGGCATGGGGGGCGAGCAATGCCGCGGCACCGGCCGCATCCCCGGCCAGCAACAGGCGATCGGCAAGGTCGCAGAGCAGTCCCTCGTCGTCCGGATGCATCGCTAATGCTAGTCGATAGCTGTTTAGCCAGGCATCGCCGCGCCCCTGCCGCCAGAGCAATCCGTTGAGCGATTCATGCGCCGCGCGGTCTGTGGGACGCAGCGTGATCGCGCGCTCATAGGCGACGATCGCCGCATCGATCCGCCCGAGATCCTGCAGGCAATGGCCGAGATTATAGGCGATCTCCGGGCTTGTCGGATCGTGCTCCGCCGCGCGCGCGAGCAGGATCAGTGCCTCGTCCCGCCAGCCGGCAATCCGCAGTGCGACGCCCAGATTGTGCAGCGTCGGCACATGGTCCGGCCGCAACGCGAGCGAGGTGCGGAAGGCGGTGATCGCATGGTCGAGCTCGCCCGCCGCGCGTCGTGCCTGGCCCAGCGTCGCCCAGGCGCGGGCGTTGCGCGGATCGCGGCGGAGCAGGGGGGCGAGCGTGTCGCAGGCACCTGCCGCGTCGTCCGATCCGAGCAGCGCGATCGCGAGGTTCACCCGCGCTTCGTCATAGCCCGGCGCCAGCCGCAGCGCCTCGCGATAGGCGAGGGCTGCGCCCGCCGGATCGGCCAGGTCGAGCAGGCAGTTGCCGAGATTGTTGTGCACGTGCGGCTGGGCGGGATTGGCGGCGAGCGAACGGCGGAACAGCGTAGCGGCATCCGCATTCCGCCCGGCCTGTCGTGCGATCATGCCGAGCAATTGGAGCGCGTCGGGGTTCTCGGGCACGAGGTCGAGCACGCGCAGCAATATCGCCTCGGCTGGCCCGGGCTGCCCGCCGCGTGCCAGTCCCATCGCATGCTGCAGCGCTTCGCCCAGCGTGCCTGCCCCAAGGCCGTGCTGCCCTGTCGGCGATGCCGGGCCTCCCTCCAGCCTTGTCTGCTTCATCCGCGCGATTCCCAGCCACGGCCCCTCCCAAGCGGGGCCGCTGAGAAGCAAGCTTGCAAATGACCCTTGCCTCGTCAAGAGAATCACGCTTTAAATCATGTGTAATTGGGAATAATAGGGGTCGCGCCATGGTTGAGACGGGGACGCTGCGGGTCACGCGCAAGCATTTGCTGCAGGGAGCGGCGCTCTCCGCCGCTTTCCTGATCGGGGCGATCGCCCCGCATGTCGCGCATGCCCAGCAGCGCCCGATCCCCGAGACCAGCGACGATGTCCGCCGCGTGCCGATCCCGCCGATCGACCGCAGCAAGGAGCCGGTGGTCGTGCTCACCGGCGGCACGCTGCTCGATGGGCGGGGCGGGGCGCCGATCGCCAATGCCGTGGTGGTGCTGCAGGGCGACCGGATCGTCGCCGCCGGCTCCGCCGGCACTCCGGTGCCCGCCAATGCGGCGCGCACGATCGATGCCACGGGCCTGTGGATCCTGCCCGGCCTGATCGACCTGCACATCCACTTCACCCAGCAGCGCGGCACCGATATGGGCCGCTATTCGGACAGCACGGCGGCCGCCGCGATCCGCGGCACGATCCTGGCGGACCAGATGGTCACTGCCGGCATCACCGCCGCGCGCGATGTCGGCACGATGGATGACGTCGCGCTGCGCATCAAGGAGGCGGTCGATCGCGGCATGATCCGCGGCCCCCGCGTGATGTGGAGCGGCAAGCTGATCGCCAGCACCGGCGGGCATGGCGACGAAGTCACCTCCACCGCCACCGGCCGCGAAAAGCCCAATCTCGGTGGTGACCCGCACGGTGTCGACGGTCCCTGGGAATGGCGCAAGGCCGTGCGCGAGCAGGTTCGCCGCCTGTCGGACTGGATCAAGATCAGCGCTCCCGCCGACAAGGAAGAACTCGCCGCCGCGATCGAGGAGGCTCATTCGCTGGGCGTCCCTGTCGCGATCGACAGCTATGGCCAGTACACCGATTGGGCGATCGAGGCGGGCGTCGACACGCTCGAACATCCGCTGCTGCTCAGCGACAAGGCCGTGCCGCTGATGAAGAAGCACGGCACTGCCTTCGTTCCCACGATCGGCGCCTTCGACAATCTGCTGGACGGCGGATATCCGACCGCCGGCATTCCCAGCGGCGGCTTCTACTACACCCATTCGCGCCGCTTCGTGATTAACCAGCAGGATCACCTCAAGCGAGTGAACGAGGCATATCGCGCCGGCGTGCCGATCGGCGTGGGCACCGACATCCCGTTCGAGAATGAGTGGCGCTATCCGGACGCCTATTTCCGCGAGCTCGATTATCTCCACCAGGCGGGCATGACCAATGCCGATGTCCTGGCTTCGGCCACCAGCGTCGGCGCGAAGATCCTGCGCATGGGCGACAAGCTCGGCACGATCGAGCCCGGCAAGATCGCCGATATCCTGATCGTCGGCGCCAACCCGCTTGATTCGCTGAAGAATCTCCGCGACGTCCGCTATGTCATCGCGGACGGCAAGCTGGTGGTGGAGGGCAGGTCGCGATAATCAGTTCCCCCTCTTTCGTGGAACCCCCCCAGAGGCGGGGATATGGAGGATTGGAAACACAGCACCCGCTCGGGGAGGGGG
>NZ_JASATQ010000075.1:0-23636 GCF_038440415.1 Sphingomonas sp. OTU376
ATCGCCCGGCCCCTTAGACCCCGGCTTGCGCGGGGATGACGATATAGTGTGCCGCGCTAGTAGATTCCGCCCTCGCGTTGCAAGAAGTCGCTGTCGCCTTCCTGCTTCTTGGGGGCGGCCTTCTTCTCGATGGCCTTGGCCTCGGGCTGTTCTTCCTGGTCGCGGCGGCCGCGGCGCTGGTCGGTCTCGGGCTTGAACGCTTCCCAGATCACGCCCGAAAGCGGATCGCTCGACGGCCAGGCGCCGGTCACCGGCTTGCCGCTGGCGCGGTCGATGCGGACCATGCGGATGCCCTGCGGCGCGGTGAAGGGAACCTTCTCCATGCCTTCGAAGGCGGGGATGGCGAACTGCTTGAAGATCGGCGCGGCGATAGAGCCACCCTGGGCATAGCCGCCCAGGTTGGTCGGCGTGTCATAGCCGATATAGAGGCCGCCGATCATCTGCGGGGTGCCGCCGACGAACCAGACGTCGGTCGGGCCCGAGGTGGTGCCGGTCTTGCCCATCATCGGGCGGCCCAGGTCGCGCAGTACCGTGGCGGTGCCGCGCTGGACGACGCCCTCGGCGATATGAACCATCTGATAGGCGGAGAGCGGATCGAGCACCTGCTTGGCGCGGGTGACCGGGCGCGGCATCGCGCCGCCCTTCCAGTCGGGCGCGTTGCAGCCTTCGCACGGGCGCCAGTTCTCCGGCCACACCACCGCGCCCTTCCGGTTCTGGACGAAGTCGATCAGCGACGGGTTGAGTGCCCGGCCGTGGTTCACCAGGATCGAATAGGCGTTGACCATGCGGGTCACGGTCGTCTCGCCCGCGCCCAGCGCATAGCTGAGATAGGGCGGGAATTTCTGTCGCGACACGCCGATTCGCTGCATCAGGTCGACGACGTGATCCATGCCGGTCTGGTTGGCGATCTGCACCGTCATCAGGTTGCGCGACTGCTCGATGCCCCAGCGCAGCGTCTTGGGACCGGCGCCGCGGGCATTGCCGAAATTGCGGAAGCACTTCTGGCCGAGGCTGGCCCCCTGCCACACGCAGAACGGGCCATCGACCACGATCGAGGCGGGGGTCATGCCCTGCTCGAGCGCGGCGGCATAGACGATCGGCTTGATCGTCGAGCCCGGCTGGCGTTGCGCCTGGGTGGCGCGGTTGAAGCTCTGGATGCGCGAATCGAAGCCGCCCTGCATGGCGAGGATGCGTCCGGTGCGCGGATCCTCGACCACCATGCCGCCCGAGACCTTGGGGACCGAGCGCAGCGCCCATTGTCCGCCGGCTTCCGGCGCCACCGCGACGATGTCGCCCGGCTTGAACGCATCGAATGCCTGACCGCCCTTGCCGCGCACCGGCATGGTCGCGGCCCATTTTGGCAGCGTGCCGGTCGAGCCGTCATCGAAGCCGATCTGCCAGCTGTCGCCGGTACGATCGATCAGCACGCCCGCGCGCCAGTTCTCGTAGTCGAGGCCGATATTGGTGTTGAGGAACGACTGGAGCCAGCTCCTGCCGATATCCGCATGGCCGATCGGCCCGGACCAGCCACGGCCGCGGTCATAGCGCAGCAGACCGTCGCGCAGGGCCTTCTGGGCATATTCCTGCAGCTTGGGGTCGAGCGAGGTGCGCACCCACAGGCCGCCCGAATAGACGCTGTAGGGGCCGGTCTCGTCGGTCTCGCCGAACTTGTCGATCAGCTGGCGGCGCACTTCCTCGGTGAAATAGCCGCCGACGCGCTCGAACTTCGGCGTCTGGCGCGGCACCGTGCCGAGCGGCGAGGCGACTGCCGAATCATGCTGGGCCTGGTCGATGAAGCCGTTCTCGAGCATCTGCCCGAGCACCCAGTTGCGGCGATCGAGCGCGCGCTGGGTGTGGCGTTCGGGATCATAGTTGGACGGGCCCTTGGGCAGGATCGCCAGATAGGCCATCTGCGGCAGGGTCAGCTGGTCGAGCTCCTTGCCGAAATAGGCCTGGCTTGCCGCCTCGACGCCGCCGGCGTTGCGCCCCAGCTCGATCGAGTTGAGGTACAGCTCCATGATCTGCTGCTTGGTGAGCACGTCCTCCATGCGCCAGGCGAGGATGCCCTCCTTGGCCTTGCGCAGGTAACTCGTCTCGTTGCCGACCAGCAGGTTCTTGGCAACCTGCTGGGTGATCGTCGAGGTGCCGCGCGGCGTGGAGCCGCTGACCAGACCCTGGAAGGCCGCGCGGACCAGGCCGGGGAAATCGACGCCGTGATGCTCGAAGAAGGTCTTGTCCTCGGCGGACATGTACGCCTCGACCAGCAGCTTCGGATATTCGGGGAAGCTCAGCTGCACGCGGCGCTCGCGGGCATAGCTGTAGATCGGCAGGCCCTCGGCCGAGCGGACATTGGTCGGCAGCGGCGGCTCGTAGTTCTTCAGCGTGTCGACCGACGGCAGGTTGCGCGCGATGAACAGCCAGACGAGGAACACGAACAGGCCGGAGAGCAGCGCGAGCACCGCGAGGATCCGGAACCACCAGCGGTGGCGGACGCGACCGAACAGCCCCTTGAAGCCCCCGATCTCGCGCTTGATGCGCATCTTTACGCTGGAAGTGGTGGAACCGTCGGACATGCGGCTCGCGGTTTAGCAGGATTGGCCGGGGAAGGAAGCCGGGAGTCTGGCGGCTCGCCGCACGCCCCCGTTGCGGAGGGGGATTGCCCGTGATTGCCCCAAAACGGGTTTATTCCCAATGTGAAACCACTTCCCCTCGTACCCGCCTATAATGAGGGCACAAGGGGATTGAGGAGATGGTTTCACCGAGAAGCTAAAGTCCGTGACGCCATGCGCGTCGCGAAGTGGATTTCCACGGCCTTGCGCACGCTCTGCGCCACTTTCCTGCGCCCTTCGTCCGAGGCGAGGAATGCGGCGTCGGATTCGTTCGAGATATAGCCCGTCTCGAACAGGATCGAGGGCATGTCCGGTGCCTTGAGCACCATCAGCGAAGCCATGCGGTGGAAGTTCGCCTTGATCGGGATCAGCGGCTGGGCCTCGCGGCCGAGCAGCCGGGCAAAGCCCGCCGATGCGTTCATCGTCTCGCGCTGGGTGAGGTCGATGAGGATCGAGGAAATATCCGGATTCTGCGTGCCGAGATCGACGCCGGCGATGATGTCGGCCTTGTTCTCGCGCGCCGCCAGCCGTGCCGCTTCCTTGTCGGATGCGACTTCGGACAGGGTATAGACGGTCGCGCCGGAGGCATCGCCGTTGCCGGCGCTGTCGCAGTGCACAGAGATGAACAGGTCCGCGCCCAGCTTGCGGGCAAGGCCATAGCGTTCCTGGAGGACCAGGAAGCGATCGTCCTCGCGGGTGAGTGCCACGCGCACCCGGCCGGAGGCGAGCAGCGCGTCCTTGATCGCCAGCGCGGTCTTGAGCGTGAGGTCCTTCTCGCGCAGGCCGCTCGCGCCGATCGCACCGGGGTCGTGCCCGCCATGGCCGGCATCGATCACGACGAGCGGGCGGTCCGCCTCGCCATAGACGCGCGGCAGCGCGGCCGGCGGCGCGCGCCGGGGCAGCGCGATCGTCTCGCTGTAGCGGCTGTGGCGAGCGGGCTGCACATAGGAGAAGGGTGGCAGGAAGCTCATCCGGCGCTCGGCGGCGGCACGGGCGAACTGCGCGTCGTCCACGGTGCGCAACTGGAGCGTGAGCGTGCGGCCGTCGTTGCCGAAGCGGCCCTCGGTCACGATCGCCGGGCGTGCCAGGTCGAGCACGATGCGCGCACCCTCGGCGCCTTGCGAGCCCTGTCGGATGCTCGTCACCGGCCCTTCGGCATAGGCGCGATCACCCGGCTCGGCGCCCTTGGCGTCCAGCACGATACGCTGTGGTCCAGCGAGCATGAAAGCGCTTGCCTGGGAAACGGGTGCGTCAAACCTGACGATCACCCGGTCGCCCTTCACGCGCACTTCCTGCACGACGCCCGCCCAGCTGGGGACTCCGGTCAACCAGCCGGAGAGCAAGGCGAGCAGGAACAGCACCCTGACGCTATGCCGCGCCGGGGCTCTGGGGGTCCAGCCCAAAACCATAGATTGATACTCTGAGTTACGCGTCTGCCCTGACGAGACCGGACTAGAGGGCGCGCCTCAAATCGCCGTGAAATTGTGCGGTTAATTTTCGATTCGGCATATTTTTGCCGGCAAGGCGGCAAGGGCTTGCCGGTCTGTTTGCCGCTTTTAGCCAAGGTTGCCGCGCCGTTACGGTAATGCTAGGCAGCATTGTCCCGGCCCTTGCGCCGGACCTTTCTCGCGGCCACATCTTGTCGCGACAGTTCAGGTTGACGCTCACATGAGGCAATTTCCGCAACGTCTGCACCGATTGGCCGAACCGGCCGGTCGCGTGATGGCGGCGGAGCCTGCGGACCACCGGTTCGCGCGTGCCCTGCGAGCAGCAGCAGTTTTCGAAACCCGCGAGACCGCAGCCGGCGAACCCGCCGGCCAGGGCCGCATTGTATGTCGCGCGCCTGCGCGAGCCCTCCGCAATCCAGATTCAGAGGGCTGGGGCCGGCGCGCCCGGAGAATCATAAATGACCATGCGTATGCTGATCGACGCACGCCACCGGGAGGAAACCCGCGTGGCCGTCGTCAAGGGAAGCCGAATCGAGGAGTTTGATTTCGAGTCCGCCGAGCGCAAGCAGCTCAAGGGCAATATCTATCTGGCCAAGGTAACCCGCGTGGAGCCGTCGCTCCAGGCGGCGTTCGTGGATTACGGTGGCAACCGCCACGGCTTCCTGGCCTTTAGCGAAATCCATCCCGACTATTACCAGATCCCCAAGGAAGATCGCGAAGCGCTGCTCCGCGAGGAAGCCGAGCATGCGGCCGAGGAAGCCGCGCTGCGCGCCGAGGAGGATGGCGACGACGATCACGACCACGACCATGACGACGAAGGCGGCGTGGAAGTGCTCGAGCGTCCGGTCGACGACGAGGACGGCGAAGGGGACAGCGAAGCCGATGCCGGCGAAGGCGAGGAAGCCCGCGAGGGCGGCCGTTCGCGCAAGCGCCGCGGCAAGGGCAATGGCGGCGAGGACAGCCCGGCCGAGGCCCTGCGCCAGCGCCGCATGAACCTGCGCCGCCGCTACAAGATCCAGGACGTGATCCGCCGCCGCCAGGTGCTGCTGGTCCAGGTCGTCAAGGAAGAGCGCGGCAACAAGGGCGCGGCCCTCACCACCTATCTCAGCCTCGCCGGCCGCTACTGCGTGCTGATGCCGAACACCGCGCATGGCGGCGGCATCTCGCGCAAGATCTCGTCGGCTGCCGACCGCAAGCGCCTCAAGGGCATCATGGCGGACCTCAAGCTGCCGCCGACGATGGGCTGCATCGTCCGCACCGCGGGCCTCCAGCGCACCAAGGTCGAGATCAAGCGTGACTTCGACTATCTGGCGCGCCTGTGGGACGGCATCCGCGAGGAGACGCTCAAGTCGACCGCGCCGGCGCTGGTCTATGGCGATTCGGATCTGCTCAAGCGCGCGATCCGCGACATCTATAATCGCGACATCGACGAAGTGATCGTCGAGGGCGAGGACGGCTATCGCCAGGCCAAGGACTTCATGAAGCTCCTGATGCCGAGCCATGCCAAGAAGGTGAAGCAATATGCCGACGCGGTGCCGCTGTTCCAGCGTGCCGGCGTCGAGGACCAGCTCTCGGCGATGTACAATCCCGTCGTCCAGCTGAAGTCGGGCGGCTATCTGGTGATCAACCCGACCGAGGCGCTCGTCTCGATCGACATCAACTCGGGTCGCTCGACGCGCGAGCACAATATCGAGCAGACCGCGACCGCGACCAATCTCGAAGCTGCGCACGAGATCGCCCGCCAGCTTCGCCTGCGCGACATGGCCGGCCTGGTCGTGATCGACTTCATCGACATGGATCATGGCTCGAACGTCCGTAAGGTCGAGAAGGCGATGAAGGAGGCGCTGAAGAACGATCGCGCCCGCATCCAGGTCGGTCGCATCTCGGCCTTCGGCCTGATGGAGATGAGCCGCCAGCGCCTGCGCACCGGCGTGCTCGAAGCCTCGACCGTGCAGTGCCCGCATTGCGAAGGCACCGGCCTGGTCCGCACCGCCTCGTCGGCCGGCCTGTCGGCGCTGCGCATGATCGAGGACGAGGCTGCCCGCGGCCGCGGCTCGGTGATCACGCTGCGCGCGAGCCAGGAAGCCGCCTTCTACGTGCTCAACAAGAAGCGCGCCGACATCGCCGAGATCGAGGACCGCTACGGCGTGACCGTCGAGATCCTGTCGGACGGCGAGCTCGAGGGCGCGCGCATGTCGGTCGAATGCTCCGGCCCGCCGCCGGCGCATGCCCCGAAGTTCGAGAAGCTGATCGAAGAGCCCGAGGACGACGACTACGTCGAGGAGATCGACGAAGAGGAAGAGGAGCTCGAGGAAGAAGCCGAAGCCGGCAATCGTCGCGAAGGTCGCGGCGAGCGCCGCGAGCGCCGCGAGCGCGACGAGGATGGCGAGGGCCGTGGCAAGCGCCGCCGCCGCCGCCGTGGCCGCGGTCGTGGCCGTCGCGAGGAAGGCGAAGGCGCCGAGGGTGAAGCCGAGGCCGGCGAGGAAGTCGAAGCCGAAGGCGAAGTCGTCGAGGGCGAGGAAGCCTCCGCTGCCGCCGAGGGTGAAGGCCGTGAGGGCAACCGCAAGCGTCGCCGTCGTGGCCGTCGCGGCGGTCGCCGTGGCGATCGCGCCGAGGGTGGCGAGGGCGCCGAGGACGGCGGCGAAGACGTGGCCGAGGCTGCGGCCGAAGTCGCCGAGCCGGCCGAAGTCGCGCCGGAGCCGGCCGTCGAGGAAGCCGCGCCCGCCAAGCCGAAGCGCACCCGCAAGAAGAAGGTGGAAGCTGTCGAGGCCGAAGCCGCGCCTGCGGTCGAAGCGCCGGTAGAGGTCGTGGCCGAGCCGGTCGCCGAGGAAGCGCCGGCCAAGCCGAAGCGGACCCGCAAGAAGAAGGTCGAGGCCGTCGAAACCGAAGCCGCGCCTGCGGTCGAAGCGCCGGTAGAGGTCGTGGCCGAGCCGGTCGCCGAGGAAGCGCCGGCCAAGCCGAAGCGGACCCGCAAGAAGAAGGTCGAGACCGTCGAGGCGGAACCCGCCCCGGCAGTCGAGGCCACCCCGGTTGCCGAGCAGGCCGCGCCGGCGGAGTCGGTCGCAGAGGCTGATGCCGAAGCGGAAGGCGAAGGTGAAGGCGAGGACGGCACGCCGCGTCGCGGCTGGTGGCAGCGCACCTTCGGCGCCTGATCCGAGGGACTGAGAAAAAGGGGCGTCGGTCCGACAGGGACCGGCGCCCTTTTTCATGACTTCACACGCGGTTCATCGAGCCGCAGGCACGGCCAATGCCATTGATCGCCGGTGGAATTCGGAGGATACGAGGCCCCATGAAGCGCATCCTCGCCCTGCTCTCGGCCGCCTTGCTGCTCTGGATCCAGCCGGCTGTCGCCCAGTCGGTCCTGCGCGACGCCGAGACCGAGGCGCTGCTCAACGACATGGCCAAGCCGCTGTTCCTCGCGGCCGGCCTCTCGCCCGCCAATGGCAAGGTCGTGCTGATCCAGGACAGCTCGATCAACGCCTTCGTGGCCGGCGGCCAGATCGTCTATGTCCATTCGGGGCTGATCGACGCGGCCGACAGCGCCAATGAAGTGCAGGGTGTGATCGCGCACGAAATCGGCCATATCGTCGGCGGCCATGCCGTGTTCCAGAATGACGGCGGCTACACCAACATCTCGATCCTCAGCCTGTTGCTCGGCGTCGCGGCGATGGCGGCGGGCAGTGGCGAGGCGGGTACCGGCATCCTGATGGCCGGCCAGCGCGCCGCGATCGGCAAGTATCTCGCGTTCAGCCGTGTCCAGGAAAGCTCGGCCGATGCCGCCGGCGCCCGGTTCATCAACAGCGCCGGGATCAGCGGCAAGGGCATGCTGAGCTTCTTCAACAAGCTCACCGCCCAGATGCATCGCTACGGCTATTACAGCACCAATCCCGAGGTCGATCCCTTCGCCCAGACCCACCCGATGTCGCAGGACCGTGTGGAGACGCTCAAGGCCGACCTGATGAACGCGCCGAGCTGGAACAAGCCGCTCGACCAGGATCTCGAGCGCCGCTTCAAGCGCGTGCAGGCCAAGCTGCGCGGCTATGTCAGCGATCCCAAGGACACGCTGACCAAATATCCGACGAGCGACCAGTCGGTGCAGGCGCATTATGCCCGCGCCTATGCCTATCATAAGTCGGGCTATCCCGAGCAGGCGGCCGCGGAGACCCAGGCGCTGGTCAAGGCCGCGCCCAAGGATCCCTATTTCCTCGAGCTCGAAGGGCAGATCATGCTCGAATCGGGCGATCCTAGGGGCGCGATCGTGCCCCTGCGCGAGGCGACGTCGCTGTCCGGCAACCAGCCGCTGATCGCCGCCACGCTCGGCCATGCGCTGCTCGCCACCGAGGACAAGGCCAATCTGGAAGAAGCCGAGCGCGTGCTCAAGACGGCGGTGGCGCGCGACAATGACAATCCCTTTGCCTGGATGAACCTGGGCACGGTCTATGACCGCAAGGGCGACGAGCCGCGCACCGCGCTGGCCACGGCCGAGCGCGCGCATCTGATGGGCGATGTCGGCACGGCGCTGATGAGCTCGCGCGCGGCGATGTCGGGCCTGCCCCAGGGCTCGGCCGACTGGGTGCGCGCGCAGGACCTCAACATGGTCTCGCAGACCGCCTGGGACGAAATCCGGAAAAAGAAGAAGGACCGATAGAGGCAATGATCGAACGGCTTCTGCGGTCGCCGCTGGCGCTGGCCGGCGCGTTCGTGCTGTGCGCGCTGCTCGGTGCGGGCATCTTCGCGGGCATCCAGGCGCTGGTCCCCGGAATAGGCGCGCGGGGCGCGAGCGAACGCGCGATTCACGACTGGGTACTCGCCCATCCCGAAGTGCTTCTCGAATCCGTCGAGCGCTACAACCAGAAGCAGAGCGCCAATGCCGAGAAGGCTCAGGCCGACGCGGCAGCGGCTGCGGAAAAGCTCCTCCCCGCCGAGCGGCCGAAGCTTGAGGCGTCCTATGCCGGCGCCTGGGCGGGCAACCCGAACGGCGACGTCACGCTGGTCGCCTTCATGGACTATGCCTGTGGCTATTGCCGCGCCAGCCTGCCGGCGATCGAGGAACTGCTGAAACGCGATCCCAATGTGAAGATCGTCTACCGCGAATATCCGGTGCTGGGGCCGGACAGTCTGGTCGCGGCGCGCTGGGCGCTGGCCGCGGCCGAGCAGGACAAGTTCCGCGCCTTCCACGACGCGCTGTTCGCGATGGACGGGCCGAGCGCCGCCAATGTCGAGGCGGCGGCCGGGAAGGCCGGGCTCGACATGGCCAAGGCCAGGCAGGTCATCGGATCGAAAGCGGTCGAGGGCGAGATCATCGCCAACCACAAGTTCGGCCAGAAGCTGGCGATGACCGGCACGCCGAGCTGGGTGGTCGGCGGCAAGCTGCTCTACGGCATGCGCGATTATGCCGGCCTCGCGGCGGCGGTGGCCGAGGCGCGGAAGAAGTAACGATATAAATCCTTCCCGAGCTCGCTGGGGGAGGATTTAAAGTCATCCGATTTTTGTACCGACCGGTTGCCGCGCCGCATCTGCGTGCCTAATTAGCGGGTCCTTTCCCGGCCGGGGGCATCATGACATCCATTCTTTCGATAAACGGCGTGAGCAAGACCTATGGCTCAGGCCACAAGGCGCTCGATCATGTCGACCTGGAGATCCGCCGCGGCGAGATCTTCGCGCTCCTCGGGCCGAATGGCGCGGGCAAGACCACGCTGATCTCGATCATCTGCGGTATCGTCACGCCGAGCACCGGCACGATTCTGGTCGATGGGCATGACGCGATCCGTTCCCCGCGCGAGGCGCGCTCGAGGATCGGGCTGGTGCCGCAGGAGATCGCGGTCGACATGTTCTCGACTGTCGGCAGCGCACTGCGTTTCTCGCGCGGCCTGTTCGGCAAGGCGCCGAACCAGGACTATTGCGACCAGATCCTCAAGGACCTGTCGCTGTGGGACAAGCGCGATGCCAAGATCATGGAGCTGTCGGGCGGCATGAAGCGCCGCGTGATGATCGCGAAAGCGCTGTCGCACGAGCCCGACATCCTGTTCCTCGACGAGCCCACTGCCGGTGTCGACGTGTCGCTCCGCCGCGACATGTGGAAGATGATCGGCAAGCTGCGCGAGCGCGGCGTCACCATCATCCTGACCACCCATTACATCGAGGAGGCCGAGGAAATGGCCGACCGGGTGGGCGTGATCAACAAGGGCCAGCTGCTGCTGGTCGAGGACAAGGCCGAGCTCATGAAGAAGCTCGGCAAGCGCGAACTGGATCTCAGCCTGGTCGAGCCGATGGCAACGATCCCGGCGGGGCTGGAGGAATGGCATCTCAGCCTTGAGGATGAGGGCACGCGGCTGCGCTACACCTTCGATGCCCAGGCCGAGCGCACGGGCATTCCCTCGCTGCTGCGCAAGCTCGGCGAGATGGGCGTCGCGTTCAAGGATCTCGATACCTCCAAGTCGAGCCTCGAGGATATCTTCGTCGGGCTGGTCGAACAGCGCGAAACCTCCAACGAGGGAGCCGCGGCATGACCGGCATCAACTTCCACGGCATCTGGGCGATCTACAAGTTCGAGATGGCGCGCACGCTGCGCACCCTCTGGCAGTCGATCGCTACCCCGGTGATCACCACCTCGCTCTATTTCATCGTGTTCGGTGCCGGCATGGGAAGCCGCATCGCCGACATCAACGGCGTCACCTATGGCAGCTTCATCGTGCCCGGGCTGATCATGCTGTCGCTGCTCACCCAGAGCGTCGCCAATGCCTCGATAGGCATCTATTTCCCCAAGTTCACCGGCACGGTGTTCGAGCTGCTCTCGGCGCCGATCTCGGCGGTCGAGCTGGTGGTCGGCTTCGTTGGTGCTGCGGCGACCAAGTCGATGGTGATCGGCCTGATCATCCTGCTCACCTCGGGGCTGTTCGTGCCGCTGCGCGTCGATCATCCGCTGGCGATGCTTGCCTTCCTGTTGCTCACCTCGATCAGCTTCTCGATGTTCGGCTTCATCATCGGCATCTGGGCCAAGGGTTTCGAGCAGCTGAACGTGGTGCCGGCGCTGATCCTCACGCCGCTCACCTTCCTCGGCGGCAGCTTCTATCCGCTGAGCTTCCTGCCCGAGCCGTGGCGCACGGTCAGCCTGTTCAATCCGGTAGCCTATCTGATCAGCGGCTTCCGCTGGGCGTTCTTCGGCGATGTCGGCGATATCGACGTGCGCTGGAGCCTGGGCTTTGTCGTACTGTTCTTGGCCCTATGCCTTGGTCTAATCGTCACGATCTTCCGGACCGGCTACAGGCTCAAGAACTGATGACACCTTTCCCGCTGGATATCTTCACCGAGCCCGAGGACGTCGATCCCCACACGCTCGCCAACCTGGGCCCCCTGGCACCGCTCGCCGGTCGCTGGGAGGGGCGCAAGGGCATAGACCTCAACCCCAAGGCTGAGGGGCCGGAGCGGCGCGAGTTCATCGAGCGGATCGAGTGCGTGCCGATCGACCCGCAGGCCAACGGGCCGCAGCTCTTCTACGGGCTGCGCTATCATATCCACATCACCACCGAGGAAGAGGACATCACCTTCCACGATCAGGTGGGATATTGGCTGTGGGAGCCGGCCACCGGCCTGATCCTGCAGACGCTGGCGATCCCGCGCGGCCAGGTGCTGCTTGCCAGCGGCAAGGGCGCGGCAGGCGACAGGACGATCCATGTCGAGGCGAAGCGTGGGCAGACCAGCTATGGCATCTGCTCGACCGACTTCCTCGAATATGCCTTCCGCACCGACGCCTATACGATCGACATCGCCTTCGCCGAGGATGGTGGCTGGAGCTACGACATCCACACCACGCTCGAAGTGAAGGGGCGGGGACCGTTCGACCATCATGACCGCAATACCCTGCACCGGGTCGGCGTGGCGAAGCCGAATCCCTGGGTGCAGATCCTCGCGGCCAGGGGCGAGGCGGCGGCCTAGGCCTCCAGCGCGTCGAGGTTCGCCAGCACGCGCTGCATCAGCCCGACCAGCGTCGCCACCTCCGCCTCGGAAAGCCCGGCGGTGGCGTCGCGATTGCCCTCCTCCAGGACCTTGCGTCCGGCGGGCAGCTTGGCGCGGGCTTCCTCGGTCAGCGACACCAGGCTGCTGCGCCGGTCGCGCGGATCGGGCTCGCGCCGGATGATGCCGTCGCGCTCCATTCGCGCCAGTAATTGCGCCATGGTCGGCTGCTCGACCTTGGCCCAGCGCGCCAGCTCGCCCTGCGGCTTCGCCGATCCGTCGCGCAATGCAGTCAGTACCGGCAGCTGCGCCGTGGCGAAGCCCAGCGGCTTCAACCGCGCGTCACCGATCCGCGCCATCGCCCGCGCGATCCGGCTGAAATAATGGCCCGGCATATGCGTCTCGGCGGCGAAGTCGACGGGCATTGCATAGTATCCTATGTTTAATGTATAGGCCCCTATGTAACTGGAGCGACTCACCATGACAACCAATCCTCCGATCGCGATCATCGGCGGCGGCCCCGGCGGGTTGATGCTGGCGCGGCTGCTGCAACGGGGCGGCTGTGCCGTCACTGTGTTCGAGCGCGATTCCCATGCCGGTGAGCGCCCGCAGGGCGGCTCGCTCGACCTGCATGCCGAAACCGGCCAGCGCGCGATGCGGCTGGCCGGGCTCGAGGCCGAATTCATGGCCGAGGCACGGCCCGAGGATCAGGGCGACCGGCTATATGACTCCGCCGGCAGGCTGGTGTTCGACCATGACGGTGCCGGGCATGACCGGCCTGAGATCGATCGCACGGCGCTGCGCACCATCCTGCTCGCCGCTCTGGCGCCGGGAACGGTGCGCTGGGGTAGCCCGGTCGAGGCGATCCTGCCGTCGGGCGCGGGCTGGGAGGTCATTGTCGACGGCAGGGCGCAGCGTTTCGACGTGGTTGTCGGCGCCGATGGAGTCTGGTCGCGGGTGCGGCCGCTGCTGTCCGACGCGGTGCCCGCCTATGAGGGCGCAACCCTGTTCGAGCTCGGCTTCGACGTGGAGCGCCATCCTCGGGTCGATGCGCTGACCGGCTATGGCAAGATGTTCGCGGCGGGCGACAACCGCCTGCTGATCGCGCAGCGCAATGGCGCCGGCCATATCCGCGGCTATGCCGGGCTGCGCGTCCCCGAAGCGACCGTGCAGGCCTGGCAGGCGATGCCGATCGAAGCAGTGCGCGGGCTCGTGCTGGCCGAATTCGCCGGCTGGTCGCCCGAGCTGCAGGCGCTGATTGCCGAGGGCGATGCACTGGCGATACGGCCGATGGTGGCACTGCCGATCGGCCATCGGTGGGAGACCCGCCAGGGCGTCACGCTGCTCGGCGACGCCGCGCATGTGATGTCGCCGTTCAGCGGCGAGGGCGTAAACCTCGCGCTCGCCGACGCCGCCGACCTCGCCGAGGCGTTGCTCTCGAATGAGGGGTGGGAAGCAGTGGCGCGCTACGAGGCCGCGATGGCCGATCGCGCGGCGGTCGCGGCGGAGGGCGCCGCCCAGGGGCTGCGCCTCTCCATCTCCCCCGATGCGCTCGATGCGGTGCTCGAGCACTATCGGGAGCGCGTCCTCGCCTAGTTGCCGACCACCGGCAGCATGATCGCCGAGCCCGAGCACACCTTCTGCGTCGCCTTCTGGTAGTCCGCCGGCTTCGCCTTGTAGATGTTCGGCACGAAGGTCTGCGGGTTGCGGTCGATCATCGGGAACCAGCTCGACTGAATCTGCACCATGATCCGGTGGCCCTTCTTGAAGACATGGTCGTGGTCGCGCAGCGGGATCGACCAGTCGTTCACCTGGTTCGGCACCAGCGGCGTCGCCTTCTCGAACGACTGGAGATAGCGGCCGCGCTTCACTTCCATCGCGATCGGCAGCTGATAGCCGTTGAGGCCGCGCGCATAGGCGCCCGCGGCCGTTGGCGGCTTCTCGTAATCCTCGGGGAAGACGTCGATCAGCTTGACCACAAAGTCGCTGTCGGTCCCGCTGGTCGCCGCCATAAGGCTGGCGGTGATCGCGCCGGTCACGGTCAGGTCGGCATCGAGCGGAGCGCTGGTATAGCTCAGCACGTCCGGGCGATACTCGACGAAGCGCTGGTCCTCGGCTTCCCACCAGCGCCATTCGGGCGTGGCATAGGTCGCCGACATCGGCCGCGCACGGAACGGCACCGGGTTGGCGGGATCGGAGATATATTCGCGGCAACCCTCGCCCTGCGCCGGCGCGGTGAACGACATGCTGCCATCGGCGTGGAGATAGAGGCTCTTCTGGCTGGCACCGGCCAGCGGCCACTGGTTGTAGGTCTTCCACTGCCAGCTGCCCGACTGGAAGCTCTTCATCCGATAGTCCGGCTTGCTGCCCTTGCCGTGCAGCCAATAGGCGAAGAACGGCGCCTCCACCTCCTGCATGAACTGGGTGCCGCTATCGACGCCGAACGGGATGCGGCCCACGGCGTTGCCCGGCGAGCGCCAGCTGCCGTGGTTCCACGGCCCGGCGACCATCAGCGCCAGGTTGTTGGGGTCGTTCTCGCGCTGCTTGTAGAAGATCTGCCAGCTGCCCCAGGGATCTTCCTGGTCCCAGTATCCGGCGACGTTGAGCGTCGGCACGGTGGTCTTCTTCAGCGTGTCCGACCAGACCTGCTTCTTCCAGAATTCGTCATAGTCGGGATGCTCGATCATCTGCTTGTAGAGCGGCACCCGGCCCTTGAAATACTTCTCCTCGATATCGGCGGGCGAGCCCGCCTTGAGGAACCATTCATAGGTGTCGTAGCGGTCGTACAGGTCGATGCCGTCATTGGTCTTGTCAGCCTGGAGGCTGTTCACCCAGTCGCTGGCATAGGTCAGCCGCATCGCGCCCCAGCGGTGCAGGTCGTCATTCTTCCAGTAATCGATCCACGCCGCCTGCGGGCTGATCGCCTTGAGCGCCGGGTGCGGGCGGGCGAGCGAGATCGCGGCGGTCAGGCCGGGATAGGAGACGCCCCACATGCCGACCTTGCCGTTGTTCGGCTTCACATTCTTCACCAGCCAATCGACCGAATCATAGGCGTCGGTCGATTCATCGACGGCGTTCTTGCCGGTCTTGATCTCCGTGGAGAGGGTGAAGGGCCCGCCTTCCGAGGCGAAGCGGCCGCGCATGTCCTGGTTGACGAAGATATAGCCGTCCTTGGCCAGCGCCGCCCAGCTGAACGGCACGGTCCTGGGCGAGCGGCCCGAGGCACCATAGGGCGTGCGGCTGAGCAGGATCGGCAGCGGCCCGGTCTGGCCCCTGGGGCGCAGGATCACGGTATGGAGCTTCGTCCCGTCGCGCATCGGGATCATCGCTTCCTCGACGATGAAGGCACCGTCATCGGCCTGGGCCGCAGGAGCCGGTGCGGCCTGCTTCGCGGGAAGCGCGGCGAGTGGTGTGCCGGCGGCGACCGCCAGGGCAAAGAGACTGACCAACCGCATGCTAACCTCCCCAAGAAACTCGAATGCGGGAGGGGGTAATCGGTGTGTTGCCGCTGTCAATCGGTTCGCGGCCGAAAGCGCAGGCGCACGGCGGGGCGCAGCACCAGCGCATTCAGGTTCGCCATCAGGTGCAGCAGGATCGGCAGCATCAGGCCCCAGCTGCCGAGATAGAAGAGGGTGAACGCCGCGCCGCCGGCACCGGTCAGCACGATCCCCAGCCAGCCCTGGTAGCGATGGACCGCGGCGAAGATGGCAAGGGCGATCAGGAAGGCCGCCCAGGCTGGAGCCCCGCACAGCACCAGCAGCAGCGGCAGGTAGAGCCGGAAATAGATTTCCTCGCTGATCCCGGCATTGAGCACCAGCGGCAGGATCGCCAGCAGCTCGGCGCGGTTGCGCGGCAGCATCGGGGTAAGGTCATAGCCTTGCCGCGCGCGGGGCGACGGACCGCGCAGCGCGATCCAGATGCTCAACAGGCTTCCCAGCGGCAGCCCGATCAGCAGGATGGGAAGGAGCGTCGGGTCGGCCATCGAGAAATAGGGCAGCGTCCAGGCGAGCGCGGCGAATTCCTCCGGAAAGGACCAGATCGCGTCGATCCGGCCGAGCAGCGCCAGGCCGACCAGCGGAATGCCGAGATTGCTCAGGCAGCCATGCACTGCCCAGCGCAGATAGGTGTGCCGGCGATCGGCGCTGTCCTCGATCCCCCGGAAGCGATCGAAGCGGCGCCGGCCGCCCCGGTGGAGCCAGGCGAGCGCCGCCAGCGACACCGCCAGCAGTGCTGGCGCGATCAGCGCGTGCGTCATTCCCCCTCCGCCCATGCGAACAGGGATAGCGTGTGGCGGCGGCGGGGCAAGTTCTTCGAAGTTACGCAAGTAGAAAGTAAATCGAGTAGCAACCGTAACAAATAGTGCTTCCAACTATATCGGTTCTTTCGTCGATTGACGGAGCAATTGCATTGGTGGAACCCAATGGCATCGCAGTAATCTGTGAAGCTTGGGGGATATTGTCATGCATTTGACGCACAAGGCAGGCGAGCTTTCCGCGCGCCCTATTTCCTTCCTCGAAACCGACAAGCTGGTGGTGCGCTGGATCGCGCAGGCCGCGGTCAATGTCGAGCTGTTCACCATCCCGCTCTACATGACGTCGCTCTACTCGATCACCGGCATGCACCCGATCACCAGCCAGGGGAACAGCTTCTACAAGGGCCGGCAATGGCCCGGCGCCAAGACCAGCGCCTTCACCGACTACAAGCCGGGCAAGAAGGGCTGGGGCAACAAGAAGGCGTTCAACATCGTCTTCTCGGTGTTCATCCAGGAGATGCTCCACCTGCAGATGGCCGCGAACCTCGCCACCTCGATCGGCGCCGTGCCCAGCTTCACCGCGACCACGCTGCAGAGCGGCGACCATGGCTGGACCTGCTATGGCCCTTCGCTCACCGCGATCCCCGGCATTGTCGACCTGACCGACACCAACCGGTTCAAGGACGTGAAGGTCAATGTCGGCCCGCTCGACGAGGAGCGGATCAAGCTGTTCCTCGCGATCGAGCAGCCGCAGGAGACGGCGGAGCAGGATATCGTCCGCAACAAGGACCGCTATTTCCCCAAGGTGCCGTTCAAGTACGACACGGTGGCCGAGCTCGATGCCAACATCATGTTCGGCTCGATCGGCTATATGTACCAGTGCTACCGCGACTATCTGCTGATCCGCTACGCGGACGGCACGCGGCTCTGGGATCATGTGATGAACCCCGGCGGCCAGCAGAACGACCTGTTCAACAATTTCAGCTTTCCCGGCCATCCGATGCGCGAGTTCATGGGCTTCGAGACCACGATCGCGATGACCGATCCGGAGATCGCGCTCCGCCAAGCGCTCAACATGATGAACGCGATCACCGATCAGGGCGAAGGCGCCACGCTCGGTGCCCGCTATGACGAGAAGGGCCAGCGGCTCAATGACGGGAAGGCCAAGCTTGTCCAGGGCGACGTCAACCCGAGCTATTGCCCGAACCGCGACGCCCTCGCCTCGGATTATCCGAGCTACTCGATGGAAGGGAAGCTGATCCCCTCGTCGGATGCTGCGGCGCGTGCCGACAATGACGGTGTCGATCACTATACCCGCTTCCGCGAGATCGAGGATATCCGCGGCAGCGGCGGGCTCGAGACCTGGAACCAGTCTCCCAAGGTCGGCAAATGGGCCGCCGCGGATCTCACCACCGAAGGCTATGATCCGAACAACAACCCCTATGGCCTGCCCACGCCCGAGGCGATTGCCGGCGCGCTCAATGCGCTCAACAATGGCGGCGACGCGGCAGCCAATTTCCAGAAGATGAGCCAGGCGGTGTGCGGTGCGATCAAGGGCGTCACCACCGTGCTCGACAATTACTGGAACCCGGCCGGTGCCACCGTGTCCTTCCCCTTCCCGTCAATGGCCGGATCGGGCGACCGCATGTCGACCGCCTGGGCGGTATTCGGCAAGACGCCGGACCTTTCGGTCGGCGTCGGCGAGCCGGACAAATATATCGTCAACCACGCCTGCCAGGGACTCGATGTCGAGGAAACCGGCGGGAAATGGGGCGCCAATGCCTGCGCCGAGACTTCGATCTACCACACCTGCCGCGGCTCGAACCTGTGCAAGGGCCAGGGCGGCTGCGGCTTCGTCCAGCTGACCAGTGGCGGCGGCAGCTGCGGCGGGGCGAGCAGCGGGTGCGGTTCCGCCTCGAAGACCTCGAACGCGCCCAAGGCCAATCCGGTGGCGAGCGGCAGCTGCGGCACGCCGACCACGGTCAAGGGCGGCGGCTGCTCGGCGGTGACGATCCGGACCTATGGCGGCCTGTGCGGCACGCCGACTCCCTCGCCTTCGCCCACCCCGACGCCGAGCGGGCCGATGTATACGGCGCCCAGCGACAATATCTGCGGCGGGTTCGGCGGCTGCGCAGTGCCGATCTCGGCAATGCAGCTCTATCCCAAGTCGGGCACGATGGAAGTCTGGGCACTGGTCGGCAGTTCGAAGCCGGTGCTGTGCGGTGCGCCCAAGGCCCAGGCCGACAAGAATCTGTGCGGTACCCCTTCACCTTCGCCGACGCCCACCCCCCCGGGCTGCGGCGCGCCTTCCTCGAAGAAGATCGCCACGATCGACTTCAAGGAAGGCGATAAGGTGGAAGACATCGCCTTCCAGGCCTTTGCCAAGGTGGTGGCGTTCAAGGTCAATGGCGATCCGGACAAGCCGGTCGAGGGGCTGGTCCAGCAGCCGCCGAACGACCTGCGCCTCGCCTATCCGCCCTCGACCTAGGAGCTGCAGGAGGATGACGCAGCCCCGGCTCGGCCTGCCCAATCCCGGCGACGGGCTGGGGCTGCGCGAGGAGCATTTTCCGCATCTGATGTCGACGCCCCCGGAGAATTGGGGCGTCGACTGGTTCGAGGCGATCACCGAGAACCTGCTCGACAATCACGGCTGGAGCATGCGCGTGTTCGAGCATGTCGCGGCGCACCGGCCGGTCGTGCTCCACGGCGTGTCGCTGTCGATCGGCAGCACCGCGCCGCTCGACATTGCCTATCTCGGCAAGCTGCGCGACCTTGCCGAGCGCTTCCGGCCGCTCTGGGTCTCCGATCATCTCTGCTGGACCGGGGTGCAGGGGGTGAACAGCCACGACCTGCTACCCCTGCCGTTGACCGAGGCGGCGCTGGCGCATGTCGCCGATCGGGTGCTTGCTGTGCAGGATTTCCTCGGCCGCCCGCTGATCGTCGAGAACCCCAGCACCTATCTCGAGTTCCGCGCCAGCCAGATGCCCGAGGCGGAGTTCCTCGCCCGGCTGTGCGAGCGCACCGGCTGCGGGCTGCTGCTCGACGTCAACAATGTCCATGTCTCGAGCTTCAACCACGCGCTCGATCCGTTCGAATATCTCGACGCGATCCCGGCCGACCATGTCGTCCAGGTCCATCTCGCCGGGCCGAGCGATCACGGTACCCATCTGATCGACACGCATGACGCGCCGGTGCCCGACGCGGTGTGGCCGCTCTATGCGCATGTCTGGGAGCGCTGCGGCCCGGTCGCGACGATGGTTGAGTGGGATGCCAATATCCCGGCCTTCGACGTGGTCGCAGGCGAACTGGCCAAGGCGCGACGCGTGCGCGAAGGGCTGCCGCTTGCCGCCTGAACCCGAGTTTGCCGGTCTCCAGGACTGGATGCAGGAAGCGATCCTCGCCGCGTCCGACCAGGGCGCGCGCGACCATGTCCGTGGCGACAACCGCCTCACCGCCGAGGACCGCATCCATATCTATGCTCGCAGCTATCGCCAGCGGCTGGTCGAGTGCCTGGAGAGCGAATATCCGCTGCTCGCCGCGCTGGCCGGGCCGACGGCGTTCCAGCTCTTCGCCCAGGGCTATATCGCGGCATACCCATCTCACAGCTACACGCTTTACGATTTCGGCGCCCGCTTCGCCGACTGGCTCGAAGCGGCGCGGCCACCGGGCAATCCCCAAGCGGTAGAGGCGATCCCTGGCGCGCTTGCGCGGATCGAGCGGACCAAGGCGGAAGTGCACCGCGCGCGTGGGGTGGAGGGCGCAGGACCGGCCTGGCCCGGCATCGATCCGGCGATCGCGGAGCTGCTCGCCATGGCCGGTACCCGGCACTTCTACCGGCCGGACAGCATGCGCCTGCTCGCACTGCCCTTCGACTTCAGCGAGATGCTCGCCGGCGGCGAGCCGATTCCGCCCAGGCCCGATCCGACGCTGCTCGCTGTGGCGCGGGCGAAATACCGCGTTTCCTGCCTGCCGCTCGAGCCCTGGCAATATGACTGGCTGGTGCTGCTGCCCGACGATCCCGCGCAAGCGGTGCCGGCGGATGCCGCCGTGGCAAGCTGGCTACCCTTCGCAGTGGCGCAGGGCTTGGTGGCGAGCGCCTGACTCACTCCTGCCGGCTCCCCGGCGAAAGCCAGGGAGCTGTGGGGCCGGCCGAACCGCCAGCCCTTACAGCCGGTGTTCGCCCTTCACCCAGCGCACCGTGCCCGAATGCGCGCGCATCACCACGCTCTCGGTGGTCATCTTGGTGGCGAAGCGCTTGACGCCTTCGAGCAGCGAGCCGTCCGTGACACCCGTCGCCGCGAAGATGCAGTCGCCCTTGGCCAGCTCGGTCAGGTCATAGATCTTGTCGAGATCCTCGATGCCCCATTTGCGCGCGCGCTGGCGCTCGTCGTCGTTGCGGAACACCAGCCGGCCCTTGAACTGGCCGCCGACGCAGCGCAGCGCCGCGCAGGCGAGCACGCCCTCGGGGGCGCCGCCCTGGCCCATATAGACGTCGATCGTGGTCTCGGGATCGGTGGTGGCGATCACGCCGGCCACGTCGCCGTCGCCGATCAGCACCACGCCGCAGCCGATGTCGCGCAGCTCGGCGATCAGCTTCTCGTGGCGCGGGCGGTCGAGCACGCAGGCGATGATCTCGTGGGGCTGCACGCCCTTGGCCTTGGCGATCGCGCAGACATTCTCGGTCGGAGTCCTGGTGAGGTCGATCACGCCCTCGGGATAGCCCGGGCCGACCGCGATCTTGTCCATGTACACGTCCGGCGCGTTGAGCAGGCCGCCCTTCTCGGCGACCGCCAGCACGGCCAGCGCGTTCGGCCCGGCCTTGGCGCAGATCGTGGTGCCTTCGAGCGGATCGAGCGCGATGTCGATCGCCGGGCCCTTGCCCTGCGCCGCGCCGACCTTCTCGCCGATGAACAGCATCGGCGCCTCGTCGCGCTCGCCCTCGCCGATCACCACGGTGCCGTCGAGATAGAGCTTGTTGAGGGCGTCGCGCATCGCCTCGACCGCGGCGGCATCGGCCGCCTTCTCGTCGCCGCGCCCGACCAGGGTGGAAGCGGCGATCGCCGCCGCTTCGGTCACGCGTACCATTTCGAGGACGAGGACACGGTCAAGGGCGTGGCTGGGCTGAGTCATGGGGTACCCCGGTGATTGGACTTGGGGCGGCGATTAGGCAGCGCCGTGGCGCTTGTCGATGCCGCTAACGTTGTCAGGCCGGCACTGCTCCCAATTCCGCCACAACATGGCGCTAGCGTAACGAAATCCGGGGGCGGAGGACGTGCAGATGCTGGTGATCGCGTTGCTGTTGCTTGCCCAGGACCATGCCCCGACACCTGCCGAGGTGCTGGCGCTTCACCGCGAGCGCTGGTCTGCCAATCCGGCTTGCCAGCGTGCCCGCGACGAGAGCGAGATCGTCGTCTGCTCGCGGCGCGAGGCGGACCGGTACCGCGTGCCGCTGGAGACGACCTATAATGGCCCGGACACCGATCAGGGCCGCCTCGACCGGTTGTTCGATCGCGCCGATGGCAGCCTGCCCTGCGGCCAGGGCGCCTTCACCGTGCGCTGCGGATCGGTGGGCGTCACCGCCACGGTCAGCGCGCGCGGCGTGCGCTATGTCCGCCGCGACCTCGCCCCCTGAGGGACCCGGACGGCGGGACGTGCGTTGGGCGCGATGAACCCGCTTCGGAGAGTCCTGTTATGCTGCTGCTCGTCGCCCTCACCCTGTCCGGTGCCACGCCCGCGATCGATCCGCAGCGCCGCCGGGCCAAGGCGCGGGTGACGCGGGTCACCCGCATCCCGGCCAGCGCCCGGCCGGTGGCGGCGATCCCGATCGTAAAGGTCGATCCCAACCAGCGCTACCGCCTGCCGCTGCCCAGCACCGAGATCGCCGATGCCAAGGGCGATGCGGTGCGCAACACAGGCATGGCCTGCGGCACCACCGGTGCGCCGGTCTGCCCGAGCAAGGGGAAGGCGCTGGTGAAGACCAGCTTGAGCGATTAACCGCCCAGGATGTGCATCCACATCGGCTCGCCGGTCAGGCTGGCCGAGCCGCGCAGCTTGTCGAGCGCCTGCGCCACCGCGCGTTCCGGCCCTTCATGCGTGACGATCGCCACCAGCACGCTGCCATCGGGATTGGCGCCGCGCTGCATCAGGCTCTCGATCGAGACGCCGGCATCGCGCATCGCCGCGGCGATCTCGGCGAGCACGCCCACCTTGTCCGCCACGGTGAAGCGCACATAGGCGCGGCCGGTCCGCTCGCCGGTGTCGGCGGCACCCGGCGCGGCAAGCGCCGCGGCCGGCATCGCATAGGGCGGACCGAATTCGCCGCGGGCGATGTCGATCAGGTCGGCGACCACGGCGCTTGCCGTCGGGCCGTCGCCCGCGCCCGCACCCTGGAACAGCAGCCGGCCGACGAAATTGCCCTCGGCCACCACCGCGTTGGTCGAGCCGGTCACATGCGCCAGCGGATGGCTCAGCGGCACGAGGTGCGGGTGGACGCGCTGGAACAGCCCGCCGCTGCCGGCATCGGCCACGCCGAGCAGGCGGATGCGATAGCCCAGCGACGCCGCCTCGGCGATGTCGGCGGCGAGCACATGGCGCACGCCGGTGATCGCCACCTGGTCGAACGCCGGCTGGGTGCCGAAGGCCAGGCTGGCGAGGATCGACAGCTTGTGCGCGGCATCGACGCCGTCGATGTCGAAGCTCGGATCGGCTTCCGCATAGCCCAGCCGCTGCGCCTCGGCGAGGATCTCGGCGAAGTCGCGGCCCTCGGCCTCCATCTTGGACAGGATGAAATTGCAGGTGCCGTTGAGGATGCCATAGACGCGGGCGATCTCGTTGGCGGCGGCGCCTTCGCGCAGCCCCTTGATCACCGGCACGCCGCCGGCCACCGCGGCTTCGAACTTGAGCGCCAGCCCGGCGGTCTCGGCGGCATTGGCGAGCTCGAGCCCGTGATGCGCGATCATCGCCTTGTTGGCGGTGACGAAGCTCTTGCCCCCGGCGAGCGAGGCGCGGGCGAGGGTAAGTGCCGGGCCGTCCGACCCGCCGACCAGCTCGACGACGACATCGGCCTTGGGATGGCGCGCCAGCTCGGCGGTGTCGTCCACCCAGTCGAAGCGGGTGATATCGACGCCGCGATCCTTGGCGCGGTCGCGGGCGGATACGGCGACCACTTCGATCGGCCGGCCGGCGCGGCGGGCGATGAGCTCCGCATTCGCGTCGATCAGGCGGATCACGCCCGCCCCGACGGTGCCAAGGCCAGCAAGTGCGATACGAAGCGGTTCGGTCATCTATCTCTCTCACGAAAAGAAAAGCCCCTCCCCTTCAGGGGAGGGGTTGGGGGTGGGGGACGTCTCGCAGAGACTTGCGCCCGCGGATAGG
>NZ_JASATQ010000076.1:0-23515 GCF_038440415.1 Sphingomonas sp. OTU376
GCCACGCTGATGTGGCGCATCGCCTATCGTCGCGGATATTGACGCCGGCTGGGCCGCTGGCCGGGCGGGCAGGGCCGGGGGGGGGCGCGCCGCCGCCGCGGGTGGGGGGGGGGGGGGGGGGGGGGGGGGGGGGGGGGGGGGCCCCCCCCCCGGACGAGAGCTCAGTGGCGGCGGAAGCTTCGGCTGCGTGCAATCGAGCGGCCGCCGAATCCGGTCGAGGCCCGGCTGGCGCTCCAGCCGCCATCGCTGCGGACGCGGCTGTAGTTGTGCGAGGCGATAGCGCCGTCGGACTTGCGGACGACGCTGGTGCCGCGGCTGACATTGCCCTGGCCGTCTCGCGTGACGGTGCGCGAGCCTTGGTAATTGGGCCGGTCGACCGTGGTCGAGTGCGACGACTGGGCATGGGCGGGCAGGGCGATCAGGGCCAGGGGGGCGATAAACAACAGGCGCTTCATGGCTTTTCTCCGTGGGTTGCTGCTCCCCTAACGGTCGACCGGAAGATTCCCTTCGCGGTCCATTTCGATCCGACGTCGCTCCCGCCATGCGCGGCGGCGTTCGAAGCGCTCGCGGATCGCCTGGGCTTGCGGGCTCTCGGAAATGGCGCGAGCGATCGGATGCGGATCGCCTTCGTCGCGCAATTGCCGGGCACGAGCGGCGATCTCGGGATGCCGTTCGGCGACGCGGCGACGCAGCGCCTCGCGCCGCTCGGGCGGCATCGCCTGGATATGGGCGCGGATCGCCGCGCGCCGCTCCAGCCGGCGGATGAGGATGGGGTTGGTCTCCTCCGGAACAGCTGACGGAGTCGCCTGCGGCGCCGGTTTTGCCAACCTGGGTCGCGGGGGATGCACCACCGGCGCCGGCCTGGGGGCGGGCGAGAAGACAGCGGCGATGGCGGGGAGCGGGTCGGGCAGCTTGCCGAGTACACCCGAGGCTGCCGCCGCAGCGCTGGTGAGCAGCAGCACGCCCGCTCCGGTGAAGAGCGCACGGTGGCGGCGGATACTTCCCCGCAGCGTCCGTCGTGGCGGGGGCAGTTGGCCGGCCAGTGCCACCGCCGTCACGTCCCTGGCGAATCCGGCACGCAATGGCGGCGGGCTTGCCCGGTCGAGTGCGGCACGTTCGCCGGCGGTGAAGGGCTCGCCGCTCATGCCGCGTGCTCCAGCGATACCAGACCGCGTGCCGCCAGTGCTTCGCGCATGGCGGTACGGGCTCGAAGCAGGAGGGATTCGAAAGCCTTGAGGTTCATGTCCATCGCGGTGGCTGCGGCGTGGTTCGGCAGCTCCTCATAATAGGTCAGCACGATCGCCGCGCGGTGACGCTCGCGCAAAGCGCCGAGTGCCGCCACCGCCTGCGCCCGTAGCCGCTCGGCATCGAGCAGCGCGTCGGCGGCGGGGCTTTCGTCGGCGCGCTCGGGCACGGCTTCGTCGCTGGCGAAGCGTCGGCGGCGCAGTCGATCGAGGCACAGGTTCATCGCCACCCGCGTCAGCCAGGCCGCGATCCCCGAGCGGCCGGTCTTCCATCCGCCCGCCTGGCTCCACAGCCGCAACAATGCTTCCTGTGCCACGTCCTCGGCCTCCGCGGCATCGCCGATCATCCGCCACGCGATGCGATGCAGCCGCTCGGCATGCAGATCGACGAGATGCGAGAAGGCCACCGCATCGCGCCGTGCGATCCGGGCCATCATCGCGTCGTCATCGCCACTCTGCATCAACACCCGACCGGCATAGACTGTCCTGCACTGCAGGGCCTTAACGGCCGGCGGCGCAAAACCCTTCGCGGCTTTTTCGGGTCAGGCGTCGCCCAGTTCGAGGATCACCGCCCACTCGTCCTCGCGCACCGGCGTCACCGAGAGGCGGGACTGGCGCAGCACCTCCAGCTTCGCGAGCCGGGGCTCGGCCTTGAGCATCGCAAGGGTGACAGGCTTGGCTAGCTTGCGCACGGGCTTCACCGCCACGCTCGCCCATTTGCCGTCGTCGCCATCCGGCTGCCAGGCGCGGGTGATCTCCATGATACCGACCGCGGCCTTCTCCGTGTTCGAATGGTAGAACAGCGCCAGGTCGCCCGGCTCCATCTCCTTGAGGAAGTTGCGCGCGGTGTAGTTGCGCACGCCGTTCCACTCGGTGGCGCCCTCCTTGATCAGGTCATCCCAGCCATAGACATCGGGTTCGGAGCGCAGCAGCCAGTATCGCATGCCCGGGGCTTAGCCGCCTAAACCGCCGCTTAACAACCGATTCCGAACCAGTTCAGCCACCGGGCGTTATCTCCATAACCTCAGCGCCGCGACTCGTCCCTCCTCGGGCAGCCGGAGGCGCCATCAGTTGAGGAGGATATGATGTTCAAGTTCACGCAGAGGGTGGTGCTCGGCTTCGCCATGGGTGCCGCGGCACTCACCGCCTTCGCACCGTCGGCCGAGGCGCAGCGCTATCGCGGCGGCTATTATGGCGACCGCCACCATTATCGCGGCCATGACGATACCGGCACCGCGATCGTCGCGGGCATTGCCGGCCTGGCCATCGGCGCCGCGATCGCCAACAACAATGACCGCCGCTACGACTATGATCGCGGCTATTATCGCGATCACGGCTATTACCCGACCGACGGCTATTACTACCGCAACCACTACCGCTCGTATCGCGGCTGGTGCGAGACCCGCCGCGTCTGGGATCCGTATCTCGATCGCCCGGTCCGGGTGCGTTACTGCCGCTAACACTTTCAGGGGGGTGGTCACCGGCCACCCCCTTGTTACGCTGCGGCCATGGGCACCGATTCGCACCTGCAGCCGCAGCTCGCCGCCGATCCTTCCGATCCCTATCGGCGGGAGGCCCAGACCTTTCCGGAACTCAATGACGACATGGCCGGGCGCGTCGCCGCGTTCGGCAGCGTCGAGGACTGGCCGGATGGCGGCATGCTGTTCGAGCGGGGCGAGCGCAGCGTCGACTTCTTCCTGGTCCTCGAAGGCGCGGTCGAAGTGCTCGATGCGAATGCCAAGGGCTGCGAGCATGTCGTCCATGTCCATGGGCCGCGCCAGTTCACCGGCGAGCTCGACCTGTTCAACGACCGCAAGATCCTCGTCTCCGCCCGGGCACGACCGGGCACCAGGGTCGCCCGGGTCGAGCGGCTGGACTTTCGCCGGCTGATCGCATCCGAGCCGGACATCGGCGAAGTGGTGATGCGCGCCTTCATCCTGCGCCGGGTGGGGATGATGCTCCATGGCGAGGCGGGCATCGCGCTGATCGGGCCCGCGCACGGCGCCGCCACCTCGCGGATCGAGAGCTTCCTGCGCCGCAACGGCCTGCCGCATCGCCAGATCGACACCGAGACCGATGCCGATGCCGGCGGCTTCCTCGAATGTTTCCAGCTCAGCCCCGAGGATCTGCCGGTGGTGGTGGTCCGCGGCCAGACGCTGCGCCGGCCGAGCAACGGCCAGGTCGCCGATGCGCTGGGCCTCACCGTCGAGCTCGACCCGAGACATGTCCACGACGTTGCCGTGGTCGGCGGCGGACCGGCAGGGCTCGCCTCGGCGGTCTATGCCGCCTCGGAAGGGCTCGACACCATCGTCATCGAGTCGATCGCGCCGGGCGGACAGGCGGGGACCAGCTCCAAGATCGAGAATTACCTGGGCTTCCCGACCGGCATCTCGGGCCAGGCGCTGGCGGGGCGGGCGCAGGTGCAGGCGCAGAAATTCGGGGCGCGGCTGCTGATCTCGCGCGGCGCGGTGGGGCTCGACTGCTCGCAGACCCCGTTCACCGTGCGCCTCGACGACGATACCGAGATCAAGGCCCGCGCCGTGGTCGTCGCCACCGGCGCCCGCTACCGCAAGCTCGACCTGCCCAATTATGCCGCGCTGGAAGGCAATGGCATCTATTACGCCGCGACCAACATGGAGGCCGGGCTGTGCGCCGGACAGGAAGTGGTGGTCGTCGGCGGCGGCAATTCGGCGGGGCAGGCGGCGATCTACCTCGCGCGCAGCGCCGGGCACGTCCATATCCTGGTCCGCGGCAAGGGCCTGGCCGAGACCATGTCGCGCTATCTGATCGACCGGATCGAGGCATCGGACCGGATCACGCTCCACCCCTTTACCGAAGTGACCGAGCTGGAGGGCGAGCGGCACCTGGAGGGGCTGCGCTGGACCGACCGCAAGACCGGCGAGACCAGCCGTCGCCGGGTGGGCGCGCTGTTCGTCATGATCGGCGCGGTGCCCTCGACCGACTGGCTGGAGGACTGCCTGGCGCTCGATCCCGCCGGCTTTGTGCGGACGGGCAGCGGCGAGACCTTCTTCTGCTCGTCCAAGCCCGGCATCTTCGCGGTCGGCGATGTCCGCTCGGGATCGGTGAAGCGGGTCGCGTCCGGGGTGGGCGAGGGATCGGTGGTGGTCTCGTCGATCCACCGTTATCTTGAAAGCCTGCGCCAATAGCGGCAAAGGGCTCGGCCATGAGTGATACGCCTCCGGACCGCCTGTCGGTCAACCAGAACAGCCCCTTTTTCCAGCGCGAACTGCTGGAGCGCGGCATCGGCATCCGCTTCAAGGGCGTCGAGCGCCGCGACGTCGAGGAATATTGCATTTCCGAAGGCTGGATCCGCGCCGCGCTGGGCAACAAGGTCGACCGCAAGGGCAACCCGTTGACCATCAAGCTGAACGGCCCGGTGGAAGCCTGGTTCGAGCGCCCGGCCGCCGGCGAAGCGGAAGAGACGGCCGAGGGCTGATCTTCGGCCGGTTGGCTGCGCGATTCATTGAATCTCTTGATACCCCCACGCATGCGCGCGGGAGCACGGTTTCGTGCGCCTCGGGGGGGTGTTCGACGATGAGAAAGAGCCTGTCGGGGGTGGCAGGCGGAATCCTACATTCCTAGCCCCTCCGCGCAGGAAAGACGGAGCATCAGAATTCCTCGTCACCCTGAACTTGTTTCAGGGTCCAAGGTCGGGCTTGGCCATGGCCTGGCGGATCAGGCGGTATCGCCTGCCGCGCGTTGGATGCTGAAACAAGTTCAGCATGACGGTGAGTTTGGGGCGGCGGTTCGGCAGTTCGTGGGCCGGCGCAGGTTCAGTCCGGACTTTCGAAGCTTGGCTGCCTCACCGGCGTCGCCACCCCGAACATGTTTCAGGGTCCAAGGCTGGGCCGGGCCGTAGCCTGGCGGATCAGGCGGCGTCGCCCGCCGCGCGTTGGATGCTGAAACGAGTTCAGCATGACGGTGGGGGTTGGGGCAGCGGCTCGGCAATTCCCAGACGCGGTGCCAGGTCGTTCCATTCGGGGTTCTGGCGTTCGATCAGGTTGAGCTTCCAGTCGCGGTGCCAGCGTTTGAGCTGCTTCTCGCGGGCGATGGCCGATTCCATGCATTCGGCGACTTCGTACCAGACCAGCCGGTAGACCCGGTGCTCGTGCACGAAGCCACCCGTGATGCCATTACGATGCTGGAAGAGCCGGCCGGGCAGGTCCGAGGTTACGCCGATATAGATCGTGCCTCTCGGACCGCTGGCGAGGATATAGACGCAGGGTGTTCGTTCCCGCGTCATCGGTTCATCCCCCGAACACCGCCCGTGCCGCGTCCTCGAAGGCCTTGAGCGCGGCCATGTGGGGGAAGGGGCCGTGGCTGATGCGGGCCACGCCGGTTTCCGCCACGGCCTTCGCCTCGGGCGCGCCGGGGAAGGCCATGAAGTTGACCGGGAGCGGCACGGCCTTGGCCACGCGCTCGAGCAGCGCCAGGTCGGCCAGGCCGGGGACGAAGAAGCCGCTGGCGCCGGCATCGGCATAGGCCTTGCCCCGCTCGATCGCCGCATCGGCCATCGCCGCGTCATGCGTGTCGCCCGGCGCGATAAGGAAGATGTCGGTGCGGGCGTTGAGGAAGAAATTCGGGCCCACCGTCCAGCGGATCGCGGCGATGCGGGCGGATTGCTCCGCGACGCCGTGCATCACCCGCGCCGCGGTGCCGTTGCTGGCGACGACCTGGTCTTCGAAATTGCAGCCGATCGCGCCGGTGGCGGCAAGCTTCTCGACATTGGCGGCGACCGCATCGGGATCGACGGCATAGCCGCCCTCGAAATCGACGCTGACCGGCAGCGCCACCGCGGCGACGGTGCGCCGGGCATTGGCGAGCGCGAGTTCGAGCGGAAGCGCCTCGGCATCGTCAAAGCCATGCGCGGTCGAGACCGAGGCGCTGCCGGTGGCGATCGCCTTCGCCCCCGCGCGCTCGGCGACGCGGGCGCTGCCCGCGTCCCACACGTTGAACAGGATCACCGGATCGCCGGGCACGTGCAGCGCGGCGAAGCTCTGGAACTTTGCGGACATTTGGGAACCCCTCTTGTTCTCTTATTGTTCTAGATCGGCATCAGAACAACCGCAAGAGTCCGTAGCGTCCTTTTGTGTTGGGTGGCGTTAGCTGGTGCGGGTTTCGCGACAGGTGCCGCGTGTTTGCGCTACCACCCCGGCGCGTGCCGGGGCGGTGGTGCAAGATGGAAGCGCAGTCGGCTCAATGCAGGCGGGTGCTCGCCGGGGCGTTGCGGCGAATCGGGTTCGCCGGGGCGTCCGCCACCTGGAACTGCGCGGCACTGTCGGCCAGTACCTCGACTTCGTCGCTGAGCTTGCGCGCGGTGGCGGAGGTTTCCTCGACCATTGCGGCGTTCTGGCGGGTGGTGGCGTCCATCGTGCCGATCGCGCTGCTGATCCGGCCGATCGCGGCGGCCTGGGTCTGGTTGTCCTCGGCCATGGCGCCGAGCAGCTGGTGGACCTGGGCGACATGCTCCGAGATGCTGCCGAGCGCGCCATCGACCTTGCCGACCGCGCCGACGGCGTTCTGGATGTCTTCCTGGGTGACGGTCAGCTGCTCGCGGGCGCGCTTGGCTTCCTCTTCCGCGCGCATCGCCAGCGCGGAGACGAGATCGGCGACCACGGCGAAACCGCGGCCCGCCTCGCCGGCACGGCCGGCTTCCACAGCGGCGTTCATCGCGAGCACGCGGGTCTGGAAGGCGATCTTGTCGAGGCCCTCGATCACATCGTCGATGCCCTTGGCGCTGTCCGACACGCGTCCCATCGCGCCGACGACTTCATCGGCCACGGTGCGGCTCTCGCGCACGGTGAGGATCGCTTCGTCGGCACGGGCGACGACGCCGTCGGCGCTGATCGCGATCGCCTTGAGCCGGTGGTCCATCTGGCCGATCGCCTCGCTGGTTTGCTCGAGGCTGGCGGCGGTGCTCTCGGTGCGGCGGGCAAGGTCTTCCGACGCGGCGGCGATCTCGCTCGAGGCGAGGCGGATCGCCTCGGTGCCCATGCCGACCGAGCCGATCAGCTTGCTCAGGCTTTCCACCGCCTGGGTGAAGTCGGCCTCGAGCGCGGCATAGGCGGCGGGCAGGTGCCCGGCGATGCCGCTGCGCAGATCGCCCCTGGCGAGCGCGGAGAGGCTGGCGCTGACCGTCTCGATGACGGTGGTGAGCTCGGCCTCGTGGCGCGCGCGCTCGGCGGCGGTGCGCGCTTCGATCTCGGCGCGCTGGCGGGTCTCGGTGTTGAGCGCGTCGATCAGCCCGGCGAGCTGGGCCGAGAGGAAGACGAGCGCACCGGTCTCGGCGATCAGGATCACCGCGTGGAGCAGGATGCGGCCGAGGCCGCCGCCGTTCAGGAACACCCAGTCGGGCACCAGCATGCCGAGCCCGAGATGGTGGAGCGCGACGACGGCGGCGCCGGCGACGATCGCGCGCCAGTCGACCAGCATCGCCGTGGTGGCGAGCGAGGCGAAGAACAGCATGTGCAGGTCGACCTGCCAGGGCTGGCCCTGGAAGACGAACAGCATCACCGCGGGCTGGGCGACCATCGTCATGGTGACCACCATGCGGGCCTGCGCATCGGTGCGGCCGCCCAGCGCCAGCCAGATCGGCCAGGCGGGCAGCGCCAGCGCGAGGAACAGGGCGATGCCCTCATTGCCCACGCTGGTGAAGAAGGTGCCGACGACGGTGGCAAGCGCCATCACGCCCATCAGGGCGGCGAGCAGCTTCATGCCCATGCGGCGCATCGCGTCGAGGGAGAGTTCGGTCATTGCTGGGTTTCCATCTGGAATTCGCCGCAGATGCGCGGCGATACGCTGACGAGAATCATGCCGCGGCGGAGCGCGGCGGGGAGCAGGCGGGCACGATCGCCCTCGACGAAGCGCGAGCGCGGCAGCGGGCCCACGGCGCCCGGGGTCCCGCCAGCTGCCAGGGCGGCATCCTCCACCGTGGCGGCGCTGGCCGGATAGAGCGGCACGAGCAGCATCGTGCCGTTCACGGGCGGCGCGAAGATCAGCAGGCCGGGGGCGAGCAGCAGCAGCGCCTGCCACGCGAGTGCGAGGGGCAGGCGGCCACGCGGCTTGGCGGTCGCCGGAGAGGCTGGGTGCTGGTGCACCCTCCATTATAGAAAAATCGCGGGCGCGCCGGTCCGGTCACGCCCGCGACTGCGGATTTTTCCTGAGGTGCGGCGCCTAGTGGACGAAGCGCGCGACGACGTCGCGGTAGCTGCGGCTCACCTTCACCTGCGCGCCCGAATCGAGCACCAGGAAACACTCGCCATTGGTGTGCGGCTTGACCTGGCGGACCAGGTCGAGGTTCACGATGGTCGAGCGGTGGACGCGCTGGAAGCGGCGCGGATCGAGCCGCTTCTCCAGGTCCTTCATCGTCTCGCGCAGGATCAGCGTGTTGTCGCCGGTATAGATGCACATGTAATCGCCGGCCGCGTCGATCCGCTCGATCGTGTCGACGTCGACGCGGAAGATCTGGCCGCGATCCTTGATGTTGATGAGCTTCTCGAAGCGGCTCGACGCCATCTCGCCATCGACGGCGGAGGCGGCGATCTCGTCGGCCGCGTCGGGTGCGACTTCGGCGAGCACTTCCTTGAGCTTCTCGATCTCCTCGACGCCGCGCTTCTCGCTCAGGCGCTGGCGCACCCGCTCGATCGTATCGGCGAGCCGGGCGGGTTCGACCGGCTTCATGAGGTAGTCCATCGCCTGCGCCTCGAAGGCGCGGATGGCATGATCGCTATAGGCGGTCACGAACACGAACAGCGGCGGTTCGACTTCCATCAGGCCCTGGACGACGGAGAACCCGTCGAAGCCGGGCATCTGGATGTCGAGGAAGACAAGGTCTGGCTTGTGCGTCTTGATCGAACGGATCGCTTCGCGCCCGTTCGAGCATTTGTCGATGATCTCGACATCTTCATGTTCCTGGAGCCGGAGCTCGAGCCCCTGAATTGCCAGGGATTCGTCGTCTACCAGGATGGTCCGAATGGTCATGCGGCCTCTCGATTAGGTTCCTCGATCTGGAACGGTATCTCGATCTCAACGCTGAACCCCTTCCCTGGGTCCGAACGCGCTTCAAATCGATGGTCAGGCCCGAAAGCCTGGGCCAACCGCTCCTTGATATTGGCGAGCCCCACGCCGGTTGAAAGAGTCGGCCGCTGCTTGGCTTCGATCAATCCCGGACCCGTGTCGGATACGGTGATCTGCACCCGTTCTCCGGCGAGCCGAGCGGAGACGGTGATTTCGGCGCCCTCTTCCTGCGGGGTCACCGCATATTTGATCGCGTTCTCGACCAAGGGCTGGAGCAGCAGCGACGGCAGCCGCGCCTTGGCGACGCGCTCGTCGATCTCGAACACCGGGCGCAGGCGATCGTCGAAGCGCATCTTCTCGATCTCGAGATAGAGCTTCAGCGTCTCGGCCTCCTGCTGGAGCGTGACATGCGCGGTCGGTTCGTTGGCGAGCGTGTAGCGCAGGAAGGAGGAGAGGCGGCTGAGCATGATGTTCGCCCGCTCGGTCTGCTTGAGCAGCACCAGCGTCGAGATCGAGTTCAGCGTGTTGAACAGGAAATGCGGGTTGAGCTGGTAGCGCAGCATCGCGAGCTGGGCCTGGCTGGCCTGCATCTCCAGCGCCTGCATCTGGTCGATCTGGCGCTCGACCACCAGGTAGAAGTTCACCGCGAAATAGAGCGCCGACCAGCCGGCCAGCACGGTGAAGTTGATGAACACCGTGCCGACGACGAGATTGATCGAGATGCTCGGCTCCGGCATCTTGATGAAGGAATAGATGAAGGCATCGAGCACCGCGTAGATCACGGTGGCGGTGCCGAGCGTCGCCAATGTCAGCAGGATCGCGGGGATGCGCGGCAGCCGGCGGTACGTGCCGTACAGCGTCGAGAGCAGCAGCGTGAGGCAATAGCCGATGATCGCCTCGATGATCACCGCGATCACGCCTTCGACGCTAAAGCCGTTGGACAGCGACACCACGGTGCGCAGCAGCAGATAGCCGGTCCAGCCGCCCGCCTGGAGCATCCAGAAGGCGCGGTTCTTGTCCTCGAAGAACGGACGCGACAGCGCGACCGGAGGCTTTACCGGCTGCGCGAAGAACGGAGAGCTTGGGTCGAGGGTCGCCACGAACCCGCCTCTACCATCGGCGCGGCGCGAGGGCAAAACCGTGAGTGCCCGAAACGAAAACCGCCGCCCCGGTTGCCCGGAGCGGCGGAATTCGTTGCCGTCAGGCGGGTCGCTTAGAAAGCGACGACCAGCGAGCCGGTGATCGAGCGCGGCGTGCCGATGATGGCGTTGCCGACCGAGTAGCGGTTCGGCAGGCCGACGAAGCCCGACGAGCCCGACAGACCGCCAACGTAGAACCGGTCGAACAGGTTGCTGACGTTGAGCTGGAAGTAGGTCTTCTGGTTGTCGAGCAGCTTGCCCAGGTTGAAGCGGACGTCGAGGTCGACAACCGCATAGGCCGGGATCTTCGCATAGTAGATCACGTACTGCTGCGCGCTCGGGCAGAGACCGCCGCTGATGGTGCCAGCGCAACCATAGACCGGCAGGTTCTCGTCGTTGACGAAGCGCGGGCCGGTGTACTTCGACTGCACGCCGATGTCGAACAGGCCGATGGTGCCCTGGACGCGGCCACCGACGGTCCAGTCGGGCGAGCCGCCTTCACGCTTGCCGGCCGTCTGGAAGTAGTTGACGGTGCCGGTCGAGGTCACGCCGGCCTCGATGTTGTCCTTGATCTTCGAGTGCAGGTACGAAGTGAAGGCATAGACCGTCAGGTCGCGGACCGGACGATAGGCGATCGACGCTTCGAAGCCATACTTATCGACGGCGCCGAGGTTGCGATACACGCTGGTGTCGCTCTCGATGTCGTAGACCGAGACGGTGCGGTTCTGGAACTTGGTGTACCAGCCCGACAGCTGCGCCTGGATGCTGCCGGTGTTGTAGCGGAAGCCACCTTCGAAGCTGTCCGTGGTTTCCGGCACCGGCTTCGCCTGGGGCGAACCGGCCGCATAGTAGAACGAGTTGTACAGGTTGTCGGTGCCCGGGACCGAGAGGCCCTTCGCATAGCTGGCATAGACGCTGTAGCCGTCACCGAACTTGTAGGTGACGCCGACGTTCGGAAGCGCGCGGTTGTAGTTGAAGGTGCGCTTCTGCGGCGGGGCGAAGCCGACGACGCAGGCGCGGGTGGTGATGGCGCACGAACCGGTGGTCGGACGAACGACCGTGCCGACCGTGGTCACGCCCGGCGCGAAGTAGGTGTAGGGGTTGGCGGCCGCATAGGCGGCAACCTGGCTCGGCGAGATGCACGAGACGTTGCCGTTGCCCTGCACGGTGAAGCAGCGCTGGTCGAGACGACGCTCGAAGAACGGTGCACGGACGCCGACCTTGACGATCAGCTTCTCGTCCATGAACTGGCCGCGATATTCGCCCGACACCTGGTTGAGCATCGCGATCGACTTGCGGTCACGCTTCTCGATCAGGGCGCCCTTCGAGTCCAGGATCCCGTTGTTGACCGGGAACACGTCGAACGGCTCGCCGTCGGTGCCGACCAGGCCGGCTTCGCCGGTCTGACGGTGACGACCATAGTCGAAGGTGTAGGTCAGGCGAACGCGGTTGTTGTCGTTCAGGTCGTAGATCAGGTTGGCGACCGCGCCGAAGCGGCGGGTCTGGGTCTGGCTCGGCGCGATCGCGAGGATCGTGTCGAGGGTGTCGCCGTCACCGTTCAGGTCGCGGCCGACATAATAGCCGAAGCCACCCGGCGAACCGTTGCCGGTGTTGCCGGTGGTGTTGATCACGCCGGTGTAGGTGCCCGCGCCGCAGGTGCGCAGCGTGGTGCTGCCCTGGGTGCCGCAGCCCTCGAGCAGGCTGACCGTGCCGCCGCCATTGGCCTTGGTGTACTGGTAGCTGGCGTCGAGCGTGAAGACGAGGCTGTCGGTCAGCGAGAAGCGCGAACCGAAGCGCAGGCTGCCCGTGTTCGACGGGTTGTAGCGACGATCGAATTCCTGGCCGCAGCTGGCGCCGGCGGTCGGAGCAGCCGGAGCGGCCGACGGCGTGTCGGCGAGACCCGGACGTGCCGCGGTGTTGATCGTGCACGGATAGTTGATGTTGTAGTAGCGCTCGTCGCGGTTCCACGGGAAGCGGTTGGCGCTGTTCGGACCGGTGATGCGGGTGCCCAGGCCCTGGATGAAGGCCGGGGTGGTCGGGGTCGCCGGAACGAGGGTGTAGCTCGCATAGCGATCGGTGCGCAGCGGAACCGAACCGAAGAAGTTGTTGCGGTTCTCGTTGTACTGGCCGGCGAGCGAGACGAAGTCGCCATTGTCGCCCAGGCTCTTGTAGATGCGGCCGTTATACTGCTGCTTCTTCAGGCGGCCATAGTTGTTGAACGGCTGGCGGGCTTCGAGGTTCGAAGCCGAGAAGAAGGCGCGGACGCCGGTGTGGGCGATGTCGCCGGTGTCGACCATGCCGAACATGCGGAACATCGGGCGGCTCATGTTGTTGCCGATGCCGATATAGTCACCATAGGTGCCCGACAGCATCGCGCCGAACTGCTCCGAGGGAACGCGGGTGCGGATGTTGACGGTGCCGCCGACGGCCGATGCCGTGGGGCTGTCCACGTCGGTGGTGCCCAGGTTCACGCTCACCGATTCGAGCGTTTCCGGATCCTGCTGCTGGTTGGTGTAGATCGCATAGTTGCCGGTGTCGTTCAGCGGAATGCCGTCCAGCGTCTGCGAGATGCGCGAGCTGTCGAAGCCGCGGATCGTGAAGGTGCCGCCCGCGGCGCCCGTCGCGTCGTTGTTCTGGAAGCTGACGCCCGGAACCAGGTTGATGATTTCGTTGACCGTCTGGCCGGGGCGCTGGCGCGAGATCGTCTCGGCGCCCACCGTGACGCGCGTCTTCGGCTCATCGGGGATGGTGATCTGACCCGTGTTCACACGCGAACCGGTGACGACGATTTCCTCGCCCTCGAAGTCCGCGGAACCGGTCGACTGCGCGAAGGCGGCCCCCGGGATCAGCAGCGCGGCAAAAGCCACGCCCGCAAAAAGCTTGGTGCGCATTAGAGGTGTTTCCCTTTCGGTGTGTGCTTATCGTGTGCACTGAACGCGGTGCGGTTCACCGTCGTCGCCGCCCATGCTATTGTTTTATGTCGGTCCTGTGACAGTCAATCCGAGTCATGCTGGGGCGGGCTGTTAATCTGTAATTCAGGATTGTTGCGTTGCAAAAAAGTCACGCCACCGTGGCGACGATTTGCAGCCATTCGCTCTCGGAAATGACGCGAATCCCGAGGTCCGCGGCCTTTTTCAGCTTCGATCCGGCGCCGGGCCCGGCAATCACCAGATCGGTCTTCGCGGACACCGATCCGGCGACTCGCGCGCCCAGCGATTCGGCCTGGGCCTTGGCTTCGTCGCGACTCAGCGCCTCCAGCGTGCCGGTGAAAACCAGCGTTTTTCCCGAGACTTCCGATTCGCGGGTTTCGACGATGTAGGGCGGCGGCGCCACCTCGCGCAGCAGGTCGTCCCACACCGCGCGATTGTGCGGCTCGTGGAAGAAGTCCGCCAGCGCCTGGCCGACCGCACCGCCGACATTCTCGACGCCGATATGCTCGGCGATGGCCTTGTCGAGCCGGGCGCGATGCTTGGCCTCGGTCTCGCCGATCTGGGGCGGGGTGGCATCGCGCAGCGCGATCACCTCGTCGGCCAGCGCCTGCAGCGCGGGCAGGGTGGTGTAGCGCTTGAGCAGGTCGCGTGCCGTGATCGCGCCGATATGGCGGATGCCCAGACCGAACAGCAGTCGCGCCGCGTCGGGGGCGCGCTTGGCTTCGATCGCGGCGATCAGCGCATCGACCGACTTCTCCTGCCAGCCTTCGCGCCCGAGCAGCTCCTCGCGGTGCGCGGCAAGGCGGAAGATGTCCACCGGCTCGGCGATCCAGCCGAGATCGAGGAACTCGACCAGCGTCTTCTCGCCCAGCCCCTCGATGTCGAGCGCGCCGCGGCTGACGAAATGCTTGAGCCGCTCGAGCCGCTGGGCCGGGCAGATCAGCCCGCCGGTGCAGCGGATATCGACTTCGCCTTCCTCCGCCACCGCTTCGGAATTGCAGATCGGGCAATGGGTCGGGAAGGCCCAGGGCTCGCGTGCCTCGTCGCGGGTCAGGTTCTCGACGATCTGCGGGATCACGTCGCCTGCGCGCTGGAGGACGACGCGGTCGCCGGGGCGCACGCCGAGCCGCGCGATCTCGTCGGCATTGTGCAGCGTGGCGTTGGTGACGACGACGCCGCCGACAGTGACCGGCTCGAGCCGCGCCACGGGCGTGAGCTTGCCGGTGCGGCCGACCTGGATGTCGATCGCGCGCAGGATCGTCTGGGCGCGCTCGGCGGGGAATTTGTGTGCCAGGCCCCAGCGCGGGAAGCGGCCGACGAAACCGAGTCGCGTCTGCCAGTCGAGCCGATCGACCTTGTAGACCACGCCGTCGATGTCGAAGGGCAGGTCGGCGCGCACCGCTTCGATCTTCCGGTACTGCGCCAGCGCGGCGTCGAGATCGACGGGGCCGACGAACAGGTCCGAGACCGGGAAGCCCATCGCCTCGATCGCGCGGATCACCGCGACCTGGGTTTCGCCCGGCAGCGCCGTGACTTCGCCCCAGCCCCAGGCCCAGAAGCGCAGGGGGCGCGAGGCGGTGACGGTCGCGTCCTTCTGGCGCAGCGAGCCGGCGGCGGCGTTGCGCGGATTGGCGAACTGGCGGGCTTCCTTGCCGCTTGCCTCGGCCTCGGCGAGCAGCCGGGCATTCAGGGCGGCGAAATCCTCCTTGGCCATATAGACTTCGCCGCGCACCTCGAAGATTTCGGGCGCACCGCTGATCTCATGCGGGATGTCCCGGATCGTGCGCGCATTGGCGGTCACGTCCTCGCCGATCTGGCCATCGCCGCGGGTCAGAGCCTGGACCAGCTTGCCGTTCACATAGCGCAGCGAGCAGGAGAGTCCGTCGATCTTGGGCTCGGCGGTGAGCGCGACCGGCTCTGCCTCGCCCAGGTTGAGGAAGCGGCGGACCCGGCCGAGGAAATCGGCGACCTCCTCGTCGTTGAAGCCATTGTCGAGGCTGAACATCGGTCGGGCATGGGCGATCTTGGACAAGGCGCCCGACGGGGCCGCGCCGACCAGCTTCGACGGCGAATCGGCGCGGACCAGATCGGGGAAGGCCGCCTCGATCGCGGTGTTGCGCCGCATCAGCGCGTCATAGTCCGCGTCGCTGATCTCGGGCGCATCCTCGGCGTGGTAGAGCCGGTTGTGGTGCGCGATTTCGGCGGCGAGCTTCTCGAGCTCTGCTGCTGCCTGTTCCGGAGTCTGGGGAAGCGGATTCATGGCGCGGGGTTAGGCTGGCGGGCCTGCCACGATCAAGCTTGAAGACGTGCGAAGGCGTAACGATAAAGTGGGCAATGCGCCTGATCCGGATTGCCCTCGCTTCGCTGCTCTGGATCGTGGTGGCGTTCTGCCTCGTCGCCACGGCCGCGCCCTTCTTCCTCGATCGCATCTACTATACCGGGCCGGTCAGCGGCCATTTCGACGGCAAGCGCTTCTTCAACCCGGACGGCGGCGATGCGCTCGATATTTCCGCCACGCGCCGCAACAAATTGCTCTGGCAGCAGATATTCGGCGATCCGACGCGACCGGCCTGGCCCGACAAGGTTGCGGTGACGCCCTCCAAGCCGCCGGCCAGCGTGGAGGGTGAACGGATGCGCGTGACCTGGATCGGCCATGCCAGCGTGCTGGTGCAGGCGAGCGGGCTCAACATCCTCACCGACCCGGTGTGGAGCGAGACGGTCGGCCCCTATGGCTTCGGCCCGAAGCGGGTGGCCGAGCCCGGCGTGCGCTTCGAGGATCTGCCGAAGATCGATATCGTCCTCGTCAGCCACAATCACTACGACCATATGGACCTGGCGACGCTCAAGCGGCTCTGGGACCGCGACCATCCGATCATCGTCACCAGCCTGGGCAACGACACGCTGCTGCATCAGGCGGGGATTCCGTCGCCGCCGATGTTTGATTGCGGCGATTGCCCGGGTGTCGTCGCGCGCGACTGGGGCGAGGAAGCGATCGCGATCCGTTCCGAGGAGCCCGAGAAGGGCAAGCCGTATCGGGCGCCGCGGCCGGCGGTCGTCCATGTGACGCGCAGCCACCATTGGGACAGCCGCTGGTTCGCCGATCGCAATCGTGCGCTCTGGTCGAGCTTCTTGGTGCGGCTGCCGTACGGCAATTTCTTCTTCGCCGGCGATACCGGCCTCGGCGACGGCAAATGGCCAGCCGAGGCAGCGGCGCTGGGTCCGATCCGCTTCGCTGCGATCCCGATCGGTGCCTTCCGCTTCGATGAAGGGCAGATGGAGAGCGGCAGCCATATCGGGCCGAAGGACGCGATCCGGGTATGGGACGGGCTGGGCCGCCCGCCTTCGCTGGCGGTGCATTGGGGCACCTTCCGCCTGTCGCGCGAAGGCTATGCGACCCCGCCGAAAATGCTGCGCGGCATGATGCAATGCGCGGGCGAGGATCCGGCCAGCTTTGCCGCGCATCCGATCGGGCAGGGCTTCGAGGTGCCGCCGATGGGTGCTGCGCCGCGCGCGCCCGATTATGCCGGGCTCGATCGCTGCATCCGAAACGGGAATTTCGACGCGCTGCGCTGACTTCCGCTTTGGCGCGGATGCGCTAGGCTGCGGCCTCTCGAAGGGGAGAGACAGATGCGCAAGTTCATTGCCCTGGCCGTGATCGCGGCAATGGGGATCGCCGCCGCGCCGATCCAGGAGAAGCCGGAAGGCAAGCTACCCAACAAGGGCCGCGACATGATGCTGTCGATGGGCGCGGGAATGAAGGGCAATAAGCTCGAAAAGACGATCGCCAAGGCCGCGGAATCGCCGCTCGGCAGCAAGGCGAATCCGGTGCGCGAGAACATGCCCGAGGGGGAAGTCGCCTATCTGCGCAAGCTGCGCTGCGAGGATGGCACCGCGCCGAAATTCGATCGCGCCGGCAATGTCGGTGAAGGGCCCTATGGCTTCATCGTCGATCTCTACAAAGTGACCTGCCCCGGCAAGGACGCGGTCGATGTCCATATCGACATGTATCATGACGGCGGCGAGACGCGGCCGGTGCCCGGCTTCACCATCGTCAACTGAGCGCCGCGGGGGCCATTCCGTTTCGGGCGGCCTCCGTATCTTTCAGGTGCTTGAAGGGACTCGGCGCCCGGGTTTATCCTCCCGCGAATCCGGGAGGGGGTCCCAAGTGAACGACCGCGCCGCCAGCGCCGTGCGAAGCTATGACACGACCATCGACCGCGCCGGCCTGGCGCTGGGCGTGGGCAGTATGTTTGCCGGGCTGATCGTGCTCGGGCTGCTGCTGCTCGGCGGCAAGCGCGACCCGCTCAGCCTGGTCGGCGGCTGGATGATCGGCAGCCTGATCGCCGGCATCGCGATCACCGCGGTGGGCGGGCCGGTCTGGGTGGCAATGCATGTCGCCGGGCTGCGCCGCGCGCGCCATGCCGCGCTGGTCGGCGCGCTGACCGCGCTCGCCATCTTCATCGGCGCGCAGACCTATGGCTTCGGGCTGTTCGAGATGCCGCCGATGGACAATCGCGCGCTCGTGCTACGCTGGCTCAGCGCGCTGGCGACCAGCGGTATCCTGGCCCTGTTCGCTGCCGCTACTGCCACGCTGATGTGGCGCATCGCCTATCGTCGCGAATATTGACGCCGGCTGGGCGCATGCCCGTGCGGCATGCGCCGTGGCGGGTCACGCCTTGCACGCGCCCAGGCGCTTGCCGGTCAGGCGGATCGTCATCGACGATTCCTTGGTCTGGCCGGGCATGGTCATGCTGCGCTTCATCGTCAGGTCATAGGCGTTGGGACCCTGGGTGCCGCTGATCGACACGCGCGAAGGGCCCGCCGGCGTGGTGCATTCCATCACCGCATCGACCTTGCCCGCCTTCGAAGCGAATTTGGGGAAGCGGCAGATGCTCTGCATCGCCGGGAATTGCGTGACGTCGAACGGCTTGACGTCCTGCGCGGTGCGGCAGCCGCTGCGCATCCGCGGCGGCTTGCCGATCTCGGCCTTGAGCGGGGCGACCTTCTCCTCGGGTGCGCCGCCGGCCTCGAGCGCGACCAGCTGCTCGCCTTCCTCCCACTGGCCTGCCGACTGGCCGGGCGCCTTGGTCTCGGCCGCCGCGCTCTGCTTGGCGACCTCTTCCATGCTGGCATTCTCCAGCTGGATCACCCCGGTCTGACGCGCGCTCTCCTCGGTCGAGGGCCCCTGGTTGCAGGCGGCGAGCGGGAGCAGCGCTCCGGCAGCGAGAATCGTCAGACGCATGATGTTCCCCTGGGGTTGGCGTGCGGGGCAGCCAGAACGGAACTTGCGGGGGATTACAAGGGGCGATTGGCGCCGCGGTCGGCGGGATACCCGGGACCCGCAGTGAATTTGAACCAAATAGGTTCAGTTGTTCTTGATATGTTCCATGGGGTCCCCACGTTGCTGCCCGGGGAGAGGTGGCACAAGAAATTGAAGCGATCGAATTCCCGAAGGGCTGAGAGCGCCTTCGCGATCTATCTGCGGACGGGGTATCGTGCGGCGCCGGGCGTCGAGTTCAAGTTCAACCCCTGGCACGATACCGGGAACGGCCGTTTCACCTTTGTCGGACAGGGGCGGTTCTATCCGAATGGCTATGCGCCGCAGGATCACACGCAGCGCGACCGCGAGGCCGGGGCCAAGCTGATACGCGAAGATTATGGAGGGCGGCGGCGTCCGTCGGAGCGCGATCCCTATGTTCCGGATCGCAGCGATCTGAGCCCCTGGCATCCGGCGAACTGGAAGGTCTACGTCGTTCGGCGGGGCGATAGCCTGACCAGCATTGCACGCATGCGGAAGGGGCTGACCGTTGAAGATCTCGCAGGGCTGAACCGCATTCCCGTGGGCAAGTTGCGCATTGGGCAAATGCTTATGTTGCCAACACAGCGCTCGTTGGATGAGGGGCGGGATGCTCGCAGCAAGTTCATGGCCCTGGCACTGTATATGGGAACCCATGATGGGCGGATGCCGCCCAACCCCGCGAAGCCGCCGTCCGTGGCGGAGCAGATCAGCGCTACGTATCAACGGATTTCAAGAAATGGCTATCTGTATGAGTTGGATTTGGCCAACCGGTTCAAGCGGGTGACTGGTATTCTCACCCGCAATCCAGCGCAGGGTCGTTCGCGGAAAGCGCAAGAGATGGCGGGCGGTCCCGATCGCTTGCCCAAGGATCACGGCGGTCATGTCATTGCGCGCGTGTTCAATGGCCCCAAAGACTGGTTCAACCACTTCGCCCAGGACGGTTCCTTCAATGTGACTGCATATGCGGGGCTTGAGCGAAGTTGGAACAACGCCTTGAAGGCCGGTCAAAAGGTGAGAGTCGATATTCGGGCCAGCTATGAAGGCCTGTCTAGGCGGCCTAATTTGATAGTGGCGTATTATTGGATCGATGGCGAACCCCATATTCGCCGTTTCAAGAACACGTCCGGAGGGGGAGGACAATGACCGAAAAATCCATGGATGAATGCCTCAATGCGATCGGCCAGGCGATAGCCGACGAGATCGATGGCGACCCAGATGGTGCATTTTTGTATGCGGAGGCGGAGCCTGGCGCGATCTACGAGGCGTTGTTTCTGGATAGGGGAAACAGTGTCGAATATATCGAAGCCAGCGCTGCGCTTTCTACGGCGCTTTTCGAAGCGTGGGACGCGTCCGAGCCTGGAAAATCCTGGGCCACACTATCCTATGCCATCGTCGGAAAAGCATTCGACGCCAGTTTCCAATACCCTAATGAGATTTCCAATGACGAAGGGCCAGAGGAGCGCCGCCGCCGGATCTTGAAGGAGAGATACGGCGACAAGCCAATCAAATATCCCACGCCGCCATCGGATATCATCGAACTCTAACCTGCCATGATTGCCTGAGCCTCCCCCGCTTCCCATATTCCCCGCGATGGCAATCCAGATTCGCACCAGCCTGGCCGAGCCCGAGACCGGGCAGAGCTTTGTCCCCCACCGCCCGCAGCGCCCCGACAAGCTCGAGGGCGGGCGGCCGTTCAAGCTCGTCAGCGAATATGAGCCCTCGGGCGACCAGCGCTTCGCGATCCCCGAGCTGGTCGAGCAGGCACGGGCCGGCGAGCGGGATCAGGTGCTGCTGGGCGTCACCGGCTCGGGCAAGACCTATACCATGGCCAAGGTGATCGAGACGCTGCAGCGCCCGGCGCTGGTGCTGGCGCCGAACAAGATCCTGGCCGCGCAGCTCTATGGCGAGATGAAGTCGTTCTTCCCGGAGAACGCGGTCGAGTATTTCGTCAGCTATTACGACTACTACCAGCCCGAAGCGTACGTTCCCAGATCGGACACCTATATCGAGAAGGAAAGCTCGGTGAACGAGGCGATCGACCGGATGCGCCACTCGGCGACGCGTTCGCTGCTCGAGCGCGACGACGTCATCATCGTCGCCTCGGTGTCGTGCCTCTACGGTATCGGCTCGGTCGAGACCTATTCGGCGATGATCTTCGATCTGAAGAAGGGCCAGTCGGTCGACCAGCGCGAGGTGATCCGCAAGCTGGTCGCGCTCCAGTACAAGCGCAACGACGCCGCCTTCGGGCGCGGCGCCTTCCGGGTGCGCGGCGACAGCCTGGAGATCTTCCCCTCGCACTATGAGGACAGCGCCTGGCGCATCTCCTTCTTCGGCGACGATATCGAGGAGATCACCGAGTTCGACCCGCTGACCGGCGCGAAGGTGGCGAGCCTCGACTATGTCCGCGTCTTCGCCAACTCGCACTATGTGACGCCCGGGCCGACGATGAAGCAGGCGATGGAGGGCATCCGCCACGAGCTGAGCGAGCGGCTCAAGGAGCTGGAGGCGGAGGGCAAGCTGCTCGAGCACCAGCGGCTGGAGCAGCGCACGAATTTCGACCTCGAGATGATCGCCGCGACGGGCAGTTGCGCGGGCATCGAGAACTACTCGCGTTTCCTCACCGGACGCCTGCCCGGCGAGCCGCCGCCCACGCTGTTCGAGTATCTGCCGGAGAACGCGCTGCTGTTCGTCGACGAGAGCCACCAGACGATCGGCCAGATCAACGGCATGTCGCGCGGCGACCATCGCCGCAAGGTGACGCTGGCCGAGTATGGCTTCCGCCTGCCGAGCGCGATCGACAACCGGCCGCTGCGCTTCAACGAATGGGAGGCGATGCGTCCGCAGACCGTCTATGTCTCGGCGACGCCGGGCGGCTGGGAGATGGAGCAGACCGGCGGCGTGTTCGTCGAGCAGGTGATCCGCCCGACCGGGCTCATCGATCCGCCGGTCGAGATCAAGCCGGTCGAGGAGCAGGTCCAGGACCTGATCCAGGAGTGCAAGGCGACCACGGCCAAGGGTTATCGCACGCTGGTGACGACGCTCACCAAGCGCATGGCCGAGGATTTGACCGAATATATGCACGAGGCGGGCGTGAAGGTCCGCTACATGCACTCGGACACCGAGACGCTGGAGCGCATCGAGCTGATCCGCGACCTGCGCATGGGCGTGTACGACGTGCTCGTCGGCATCAACCTGCTGCGCGAGGGCCTCGATATTCCCGAATGCGGCTTGGTCGCGATCCTCGATGCCGACAAGGAAGGCTTCCTGCGCAGCGAGACCTCGCTGATCCAGACGATCGGTCGCGCGGCGCGCAACGTCGAGGGGCGGGTGATCCTCTATGCCGATCGCATGACCGGCAGCATGGAGCGCGCGCTTGCCGAGACCGGCCGCCGCCGCGAGAAGCAGGAGGAATATAACCGCGAGCACGGCATCACGCCGGCGACGATCAAGCGCAATATCGGCGACATCATCGCGCACGTCGCCTCGAAGGACCAGGTGACGGTCGAGATCGACGCCGACCGTCCGCACATGGTCGGCCACAACCTCCGCGCGTATATCGAGGAACTCGAGAAGAAGATGCGCGACGCGGCGGCGAACCTCGAGTTCGAGGAAGCCGGGCGCCTGCGCGACGAGATCCGTGCGCTCGAAGCCGAGGAGCTCGGCCTGCCCGAGGACCAGCGCAAGGCGCCGGTCATGGGGCGGTCGAACGAAGGCAAGCCGGGCACGCGCAAGACGCGCTACGGCAAGGTGCAGAAGAAATGGGGCGGGAAGCGCTAGGCACGTCGCCACGCGCCGGCGGGCCGTTTCGTCGCCGCGGCGGTTGAGCCCTTCCGGTACTTCCCCCATAAGGCCGGGCATGCGCCGCCAATTGCTCGTCTTCGCTTCCGCGCTTGCCATTGCGGGCTGTTCGGAAACCCCGCCCATCGTGCCGCCGCCGGCACCCCGGCCGGTTCCCGTGCCGATGCCCGCTCCGGCACCCGCGCCCGCGCCGACCCCCACGCTGGGTGCCGACTGGCGCGATTGGCCGCTGACGCCCGGGACCTGGGCCTACAAGCAGGACGGGCGCGGCTCGGTCGCGCTCTATGGCGTGGCCGGGGCGGAAGCGGAGCTGATCCTGCGCTGCGACAATGCGCGCGGCCGGGTGGTGCTGTCGCGCCGCGGTGACGGTGCGGCGAACCTGACGGTGCGCACCACCAGCACGCTGCGCCAGCTTCCCGTCCAGCCGCTGCCTGCCGGCGCCACGCCCTGGCTGGCCGCCGATCTGGGGCCGCGCGATTCCGTCCTCGACGCCATGGGCTATAGCCGCGGGCGCTTCCTGGTGGAGGGCAGCGGGCTGCCGACCCTGGTGGTGCCGGCCTATGCCGAGATCCTGCGCGTCGCCGAGGATTGCCGCAGCTAGGCTGCGGGTCGCGGCGGCGGGCCTTTGGTAGCGATGCCGGGGGTGCCCGGGCCGGCTTCCGGCCCAGAATTCCAGAATCGCTCAGAAAAAGATTTTATACAAGACTTGTTCTGCGACTCGCGGTGATTCAAATAGTTGGCGTGCCCTTCGAGTGCACAGGCTTCTTCAACTAGCGAAAGGAGGTGATCCGATGTCTCATGGTTCAGCAATGGGGTCGGTTCAGTTCGTTCGGGAGACGCACCGCTAAGCTTCAGGCGCGATCGGAAGCCCTCCGATCGTACGGCGCCGGGAGGTATTCTCCTCCAATCAACGGCATCAGTCCGAAGCAAAGCGGTCCGCATGGTCTCCCGGGCTGGAGCTTCCGGCCGCTGACCATGTCGGGGGGGGGGGGGGGGGGGGGGGGGGGGGGGGGGGGGGGCGGCGGCGGGGGGGGGGGGGGGGGGGGGGGGGGGGGGGGGGGGGGGGGG
>NZ_JASATQ010000077.1:0-22314 GCF_038440415.1 Sphingomonas sp. OTU376
CCCCCCCCCCCCCCCCCCCCCCCCCCCCCCCCCCCCCGCCCCGCCCCCCCCCCCCCCCCCCCCCCCCCCCCCCCCCCCCCCCCCCCCCCCCCCCGGGGAAGCAGAAGAGGGAGCCCTCAAAGCCGCGTCACTTCGGCTGCCAGGGTGTAGCCGCCGCCCCAGACGGTCTTGATGATCGCGGGGTTGCGGGGATCGGGCTCGATCTTCTTGCGCAGCCGGCTGACCTGGTTGTCGATCGCGCGATCGAAGGCGGCGGCTTCGCGGCCCTGGGTGAGATCGAGCAGCTGGTCGCGGGTGAGCACCGCGCGGGGGCGGGTGACCAGGGCGTGGAGCAGATTGTACTCGCCGGTCGACAGCGGGACCGAGACGCCTTCGCGGTCCACGAGCGCGCGCTCGCCGGTCTTGAGCACCCAGCCGGCAAAGGCGAAGCTGCCCGCGTCGGGGGCGTGCTGGCGGGTGCCGCCGGCCTGGAGGCGGCGCAGCACCACCTTGATTCGAGCGGCGAGCTCGCGCGGCGAGAAGGGCTTCACGACATAATCGTCGGCGCCCATCTCGAGGCCGACGATCCGGTCGGTCTCCTCGCCGCGGGCGGTGAGCAGGATCACCGGCGTGTCGCTGGTCTCGCGGATATGGCGGCAGAGCGACAGGCCGTCCTCGCCGGGCATCATGATGTCGAGCACCACCAGGTCGATCGCATAGGCGGCCATGCGGGCGCGGGCGCCCTCGGCATCGCCGGACTGGGTGATCCGGAAGCCCTGCTTGGTGAGATATTGCGCGAGCGGTTCGCGGATCGAGCGCTCATCCTCGACGAGCAGCAGGTGCGGCGTTTCCGACATATCGGGTTCGTAGGTCATGGGCGGGCCGCAAGACAAGAGGGGGTGCCCGGGCAGGCGAGGAGGCAAGGTGCCTGCCCGGGCGAGTTTCCGGGCTGGCTCAGTTGTTACCCGAGCTGCCCGGCGGGGGACCCTGGCGATCGCGCATGCGGGCCATCATCGCGTCCATCTCTGCCTTGTCGATCTTGCCGTCGTGATTGGCGTCGATGCGGTCGAAGCGCTGGGCGGCCTGGGCCTGCATCTGATCGAGCGTGACGTCGCCGGTCATGCCGCGCATGCCCATGCCGCCGCCGCGCCCGGCGGCTTCGCGCTCGGCCTCGCTGACCTTGCCGTCCTTGTTGGTATCGAGCGCGGCGAAGCGCGCGGCGATGCCGGCGTTATATTCTTCCTTGGTGACGATGCCGTCGCCATTGGTATCGAGCCGGCTGAGCATGCCGCCGCCGCGCTGCGGGGTATCCTGCGCGAAGGCCGGGGCGGTGATGGCCGATGCGGCGAAGGCGACGAGGAGGAACTTCTTCATCGGGTGCGAACTCCTTGGTCTCGGAGGTCCCAAGCCCCCGACAGGGTTCGCTTTTCGCGGCACGCTGTCGCACGGGTTTGTCACCCGCGCGGGAAACTGTCGCAACTTGTATCAGCCGAAGATGGCGACGCCCTGCATGGCCTCGGCGATGGGCTCGCCGGCGGCGTTCCAGATAGACATGCGCTGGGTGGAATAGCCGTCGCGTGCCGTGTCGGCATTGGCGTGGAGCAGCCACCAGCCGTCGGTGGTGGCGGGCGCGGCGGTCTGGAAGTTGATCTGCCAGTTGAGCGAGCTGAGCGGGGTACGTTTCTCCTCGAGCAGCTTGAAGGCGGCGGGGGGAAGGGCGTCGCCGATCGCCATCAGCTCGACAAAGGGGTGGAGGCCGGCATGGTCGCGCAGCCGGGCCCAGCGGAGCCATTCGGCCGGGCCGGTGCCGTCCTTCTCGTCGAAGAAGTTGAAGTTGCCGGTGAAGAAGTCGTCGGGGCCGGTATAGAGCTCGGCCTCGGCCGGCGGGGGCGTTACGGGCGCACGCTTCGCCGCGTCATGCGCGATGGTCGAGCCGAGCGGGGCCATGAACACGAATGTGGCGCGCAGGCCGAGGCCGGCTTCCGACGTCACGTCCGACTGGAGGAAGGCGGCGTTGCGGCCGCGGCGCAGCTTCGTGGCGGTGACGGTGATCGGGCCAGCGAGCGGGCCGATGAACGCGACCTGGGCCGAGCGGAGCGGCGGCAGGTCGGGCTCGACCTCGAGCGCCGCCTGGAGCGCGAGCGCGGCGGATAAGCCCCCGTATGCCGTACGCCCCTGCATCCAGTCGGTGTGGACCGTGCTGGTGAAGCCGGTTTCGGTGCGGATGGCCTCGGCGAGGATCGTGGCGAGCGGGGTCACGCGGCGATCCGGTCGCGCAGCTCGCGCTTGAGTACCTTGCCGATCGCGCTGCGGGGCAGTTCGTCGAGCTTGTGGATATCGGCGAGGCGCTGGGTCTTGCCGACCTGCGCGTTGAACCAGGCCAGCACTTCGGCGGGGTCGCCGGGGCCGGTGAAGAAGCCGACCGGGGTTTCGCCCCATTGCTCGGACGGCACGCCGATCACCGCGCAGTCGGTGACCTGGGGGTGGGTGATGAGGATCGCCTCGAGGTCGGAGGGGTAGATGTTGAAGCCGCCCGAGATGATGAGGTCCTTCTTGCGGTCCATCAGGATCAGGAAGCCGTCCTCGTCGAAGCGGCCGACATCGCCGTGGCGGATGTAGCGATTGCCATCGCCGTCATGCCAGGTGGCATCGGCAGTGGCGTCGGCGCGGCCGTGATAGCCGGTCATCATCGCGCCCGAGCGTCCGACGACTTCGCCCATCTCCCCACGGGGGACTTCCTTGCCGTCCTCGTCGATCAGGCGGAGATCCTGGCCGGGAAGCGGCACGCCCACCGTGTGGAGCTTGGTCGGGTTGGCGTTGCAGACCAGAACCGTGGTGCCGCCGCCTTCGGTCATGCCGTAATATTCGACCAGCAGGCCGGGCCAGCGGGCGAGGATGTCGGCCTTGAGCACGGCGGAGAATGGGGCGCTGGTGCAGGTCTTGAGCTGGAAGCTCGACAGGTCGAAGCTGTCGAAATCGGGGAGCGCCATGATCCGCTGATACTGGACGGGGACGAGCATTGCGTGGGTGGCGCGGTGCTTTGCCGCCTGGGTCACGAAGGTGCGCGCGTCGAACTTGCCGAGCAGTACCGTGGTGCCGCCCCAGGCGATCGTCGGGATGAAGCTGACCAGGGTGGTGTTCGAATAGAGCGGCGTGGCGATCATCGTCACCGCGCTGCCGAAGCCGCCGGGCGCGCGGGCGATGTGGATCCAGCGCATCGACTGGGGCTGGACGATGCCCTTGGGCGTGCCGGTGGTGCCGGAGCTGTAGATGATGTTGAAGGGGTCGTCGGGGCCGATGGTCACCGGCGCGGGCTTCGATCCTTCGGGGGCAAGGAAATCGTCCAGCGCCTCGAGGCGCACGGGCTTCGCCGTGACCTGTGCATCGCCGAGCGCCTTGATGCCGGTCTCGTCGAGGAAGAGGATCCTGGCGCCGCTGTCGGCGACCATCGCGGCGAGCTGGGCGGGCGTGGCCGAGGGCTGGAGCGGGGCGGGGACGCCGCCGGCGCGCAGGGTGGCGAAGAAGGCGGCGCCATATTCGATCGAGGAGGCGGCGAGGATGGCGACCGCATCGCCCTTGCCGACGCCTTCGCGCTGGAGCGCGGCGGCGAGGCGATCGAGCAGGGCGTCGAGTTCCGCATAGGAGATCGACTTGTCTTCAAAGATCATCGCCGGCTTGTCCGGCCGCTCGGCGGCATGGCCGCGGATCAGGTCGGAGACCGTGGCGAATTCGCCCGCCAGCATTTCCTCGGTACGCATGCATCCTCCCGGTTACCGGCAGGACTAGAAGAGCACCCGCGCGAACGCCATACGCAATTTTCGAAAAATCACTCGGTCGCGGGTTCGGGCTCGGGCGCGCGGATATGGACGAACAGCGCGATGATGAGGGCGGCGATCGCCATCAGCGCGCCGGCGACGAGGAAGGCGGCGCCGTCGAAGCCGTGATGCGATCCGGCGGCCAGCGCCTGGGTGGCGATCAGCGGGCCGAGGATCGCCGCGACATTGTTCATGCTCGACACCCCGCCCTGCAGCGCGCCCTGGTGCGACGGGCCGACCATGTTCGACAGCGTCCCGTTGAGCGCCGGATAGGCGAAGGCGCCAAACGCGCCGATCAGGAAGAAGGCATAGACCTGCCAGCCTTGCTGGATGAAGGCGTAGGAGAACAGGGTGAAGGAGGCGCAGCCGAGCGCGATCAGCGCGGCGTTGCGCTCGCCGACGCGCTTGATGACGCGGCCGGTGAGCAGCGCCTGGACCAGCACCGTCAGGAAGCCGACATAGGCAAGCGACCAGCCGATCGCGGTGGCGTCCCAGCCGAAGCGGATCGCCGCCCAGAAGGACCAGGTCGACGGGTAGACGGTGCCGGCGAGCTGCCAGAAGAACCAGGCGAGCAGCAGCGGGCCGGCATTGCCGGCATGGAAGAGCGGGCGGAAGGCGCCGATGATGTGCGCATCGGACCAGCGGAACGGGCGGCGGTTTTCCTGGGCGAGCGTCTCGGGCAGGAAGAAGAACATGACGACCGCATTCAAGGCGGCGCAGATCGCGGCGATCAGGAAGGGCGCGCGCAGCCCGAGGCCCGCGCTGATGCCGCCGAGCGCGGGACCCAGGATGAAGCCGACGCCGAACGCCGCGCCGACGAGGCCGAACACGGCGCTGCGCTTCTCGGGCGGCGTGACGTCGGCGATCACCGCGCTCGCCGGGCCGAAGGTGGCGCCCGCAATGCCGGCGATGACGCGGCCGACGAACAGCCACACCAGGCTGGGCGCGGCGGCCATCAGCGCATAGTCGATCGCGAAGGCGATCATCGAGAGGATGAGGACCGGGCGGCGGCCGAACCGGTCACCGAGATTGCCGAGCACCGGGCCGGCGAAGAAGCCGGCAATGGCGAAGGCGGCGAGCATCCAGCCTGCGATGCGGGTGGCGTCGTCCAGCCCGACATGGCCGAGCTCGGTGACCAGCGCCGGCAGGACCGGCATGACGATGCCGAAGCCGATCACGTCGATAAGCACGGCGACGAGCACGATCGGCACCGCGCGATGTTCGAACTTCATTGGTATCCCCTCTTGGCTGGATGCTTAGCAGAGGTTGGTGCCGGCGCGCGGCATTTTTCGTCGTCATTCCCGCGAAGACGGGAATCCATTCTCGCTGGTTTTCGTGGGTCTCACTTTGTTTGGCGGCAATGGATCCCCGCCTTCGCGGGGATGACGGAATGGAGTGGTGACAGTTGTGGCTTGACGGTTGCTGAGCCATACCGCAAATTCGAAACAAGCAAGAAGACTATCCCGGGAGAGAGTGATGGCCACGGCCCCCGATATCGATGCGCCGGCGAATCCGCTGGATGCGTTCCGCAACGAAGCGCGCGCGTGGATCGCCGCGAACTTCCCGCCGAGCCTGAAGGGCAAGGACAATGCGATGTCCGCGGTCGAGGGGCCGCATACCAACTCGCCCGAGGAGGATGCCTGGCAGACGGCGATGGGCGAGAAGGGCTGGGGCGTGCCGACCTGGCCCAAGGAATATGGCGGCGGCGGGCTTAGCCGGGCCGAGGCGCGGGTGCTGCAGGAGGAGATGCAGCGCGCGGGCGCGTGGAACCCGATCGGCGGGATGGGCGTGATGATGTTCGGCCCGACCCTGCTCGAATATGGCACCGAGGAGCAGAAGCGCGAGCATATCCCGGCGATCGCCAAGGGGCTGGTGCGCTGGTGCCAGGGCTATTCGGAACCGGGCGCGGGATCGGACCTCGCCTCGCTGCAGACCTTCGCCGAGGATCATGGCGATCATTATGTCGTCAACGGCCAGAAGACCTGGACCAGCGGCGGCCAATGGGCGGACAAATGCTTCATGCTGGTCCGCACCGACAAGACCAAGAAGCACGAGGGCATCACCTTCGTGCTGTGCGACATGGATGCGCCGGGCGTGGAAGTGCGGCCGATCCAGCTGATCTCGGGTAGCTCGCCCTTCTGCGAGACCTTCTTCACCGACGTGAAGGTGCCCAAAAGCAACCGGGTTGGGCAGGAAGGCGAGGGCTGGACGATCGGCAAGCGCCTTCTCCAGCATGAGCGCTCAAGCCTGTCGGGCGGCGGATCGACCGCGGGGCGGATGTTCTCGGGCGCGTCGCTCGGCCAGATCGCCAAGAAATATGTCGGCGTCGATGCCGAGGGGCGGATCGCCGATGCAGACCTGCGCTCGCGGATCGCGCGGCACGAGATGGACCTGCGCAGCTTCATGCTGACGCTGCGCCGCACCGCGCTGGAGGCGAAGTCGAACCAGGGGCCGAGCGCCGCCACCTCGATCATGAAGAATGTCGGCGCACGGATCATGCAGGAACGCTCCGAACTGCTGATCGAGATCCGCGGGCTCGCCGGCCTTGGTTGGGAGGGCGAGGGATTCGAGGAGGATGCGCTGAAGGATGTGCGCAGCTGGCTCTTCGGCAAGGCGGTGTCGATCTATGGCGGCTCGACCGAGATCCAGAACAACGTGATCGCCAAGCGCATCCTGGGGATGCTGGACCATCAATAGTGCCGTCACCCCCGCGGAAGCCGGGGTCTCTCTCCAATCAGCGTGCGCTCGCGGCACGAGATCCTGGCCTTCGCCGGGATGACGAGGTGAAAATGGCTATCCTGACCGAAGAACAGACGATGCTGCGCGACATGGCGCGGGAGTGGGCGGACAATGAGGCGCCGGTCAGCGCGTTCCGCAAGATGCGCAATGCCGCGCCGGCTGCCGGCTATGACGCGGGCATGTGGCGGGCGCAGGCCGAGATGGGCTGGGCCGGCATCCTGGTGCCGGAGGCGCAGGGCGGGGCGGGCATGGGCTATGTCTCGCTGGGGCTGGTGCTCGAGCAATTGGGCCGCAACCTGGTTGCGACGCCGCTGGCCAGCACGGCGGCGGCGACCAGCGCGATCCTGATGGGCGGATCCGACGCGCAGAAGGCCGAATGGCTGCCCAGGATCGCGGCGGGCGAAGTGGTCGCGACGCTGGCGATCGACGAAGGGCCGCGCTTCGACCCTTCGAAGATCGCCACGACGGTGAGCGGCGGCACGCTGAGCGGCGTGAAGGCGTTCGTGCCCGAGGGCGACAGCGCGCAGCTGTTCGTCGTGGCGGCGACCGACGGGCTCCATCTCGTCGCTGGCGATGCCGGGGTGACGCGTTCGCCGCGCCACCTGACCGATAGCCGCAGCCATGCGCAGGTGACGTTCGACAATGCCCCGGCCGAGGTACTCGACGGCGGTGCCGAACTGATCGGCCATGTCGCGGATCGCGCGGCGGCGGCGGCTTCGGCGGAGATGCTCGGCATGGCCGAGAGCGCCTTTGCCCAGACCAATGACTATCTGAAGACGCGCGTCCAGTTCGGCCAGGTGCTGGCGAGTTTCCAGGCGCTGCAGCACCGCATGGCGAAGATGTTCACCGAGCTCGAACTGTGCCGCTCCGCCGTGGAAGGCGCGCTGGAGGCGATCGACAGCGGGCGGGCCAATGTCGCGCAGGAAGTCAGCCTGGCCAAGGCAGTGGCGAACGAGACGCTGCATCTGGTGAGCCGCGAGATGATCCAGCTGCACGGCGGCATCGGCATGACCGACGAGCATGATGCGGGCTTCTATCTGAAGCGCGCGCGGGTACTGGAAGCGCAGTGGGGGAACGCGGCCTGGCATCGCGAGCGGTTTGCGCGGTTGAACGGGTACTGAGGAAACAGCGGCGGGGATGACGAATTATAAGGGCTGCGAATTCACTTTTCGAAGATCGATTCGGCCAAGGGTATCGGAAACGCCCCTGCAACATATGACATTTGCGCAACACTGCTAGTTCAGTCCCCTTTTGCAACCTTTGTTCTGCTTGACGTCCCTCGGGGAAGTGTCAGTATTCGAGGATAGGGTATGGAGCCGTAAAGTGCTCTGGCCCGTGGTGGGAGAGATGATGATGATGCGGTTACGCCTTTTGTCGTGCGTTGCTGTTCCGGCGCTTTCGATTGCGCTTGCTGCCCCGGCCTTTGCCCAGAACACCCAGACAACGCCGGCGGACGCAACTACCCAGGATCAGGGCGTCTCCGACCCCAATGAGATCGTCGTCACTGCCCAGGGCCGCGCCCAGGTGCTGGCCGATGTTCCGCTCGCCGTCTCGGCGGTGACGTCCACGCAGCTCGAGCGCACCGGCGCCAACGACATCCGCGCGCTCAACCAGGTCGCGCCGTCGCTGCTCGTCTCCTCGACCGGCAGCGATGCCAACACCTCGGCCCGCATCCGCGGCGTCGGCACGGTGGGCGACAATCCGGGCCTCGAAAGCTCGGTCGCGACCTTCATCGACGGTGTCTATCGCTCGCGCACCGGCCTCGGCCTCAACGACCTCGGCGAGATCGAGCGGATCGAAGTGCTGCGCGGCCCGCAGGGTACGCTGGGCGGGCGCAACGCCTCGGCCGGCATGCTGAGCGTCACCACCAAGCAGCCCGAGTTCACCTTTGGCGGCATGGCCGAGGCGACCTATGGGAATTACGATGCGTGGCGCCTTCAGGGCGCGGTGACCGGCCCGCTTTCCGAGCAGGTCGCGTTCCGGCTGGATGGTCTCTATTCGAAGCGCGACGGCTTCTATCACGACGTCAATACCGGCCGCGACATCAACAATCGCGACCGCTATCTGGTGCGCGGCCAGCTGTTGTTCCAGCCGAGCTCGGACATCTCGGTCCGCCTGATCGCCGACTATAGCCACCGCAAGGAGGATTGCTGCGCCGCCGTCTATGCGACGGCCGATGTCTCCTCCACCAATGCCGGGCTGATCGCGCCGGGCACGCCGGTGGCGACGGTGCTGACCGGGATCACTGGAACGACCTTCGCGCAGTATTTCCCCGGCTACAACAACGCCTATTCGCGCCGCATCGCGACCAGTGCCAACCGTTCCTATACCGGCAAGACCAAGGATTGGGGCTTCTCGGGCGAAGTGAACTGGAACCTGGGCGACGTCGAACTGACCTCGATCACCGCCTATCGCGACTATGACAACACCCAGGCGTCGGATGCCGATTACGGCCTGGCCGACATCCTCTATTTCGGCCCGAAGAGCGGCCGCCACTTCAAGACCTTCACCCAGGAACTGCGCTTCCACGGCGATGCGTTCGGCGGCAAGCTCGACTGGCTGGTCGGCGGCTATTACGCGCATGAGGACCTCGACACCAAGAGCGAGCTCAAGTTCGGCAACGACTATGGCCGCTTCGCCGCCTGCCGCGTGGTCTATGGTTCGTTCAGCGCCTTCTATAACCCCAACAATGTCGGCTGCCTGACGCCGACCGGCGTTGCGGTGCTGAGCAACACGCTTGGGCCGCTCGGCGCGGCGGGCTCGGCGATGGTGCAGGGCCTGCAGCGGCTCGACACGGTGCGCAATGTCGGCGACGACACCGCGAACTTCGACCAGACCAGCTCGAACTTCGCGTTCTTCACGCACAATATCGTGCACATCGCCAAGGGCTTCGACCTGACCCTGGGCGCGCGCTACACCAACGAAACCAAGAAGCTGAACGCCAACTTCAACAACAACAACACGGTGTGCCCGGCGCAGCAGGCGGCGCTGCTGCCCTATATGGGCGTGGCGGCGCTGGCACCGCTGGCCGGCGGCATCATCACGCTGAGCTGCCAGGGCGGATCGTCCTCGGCGCTCAACGCGCTGACGCTCAACGACACGCGCAAGGAAGACAAGTTCACCGGCACGGCGATCCTGTCGTACAAGCCGAGCGACGACGTGATGATCTATGCGAGCTACTCGCGCGGCTACAAGGCGGGTGGCTTCAACCTGGATCGCTCGGCCTTCAAGAACCCTAGCGCGACCCAGCCGCTGCCGATCTTCCCGATCAGCACCGCCAATGCCGGCTACTACGCCGATGTGCTCCAGTTCGACGAGGAAACGGTGAACGCCTATGAGGCGGGCATGAAGTACTCGACGAAGGGCTTCAACCTGAACGTTGCCGGTTTCCGCCAGGAATTCAGCAACTTCCAGCTGAACACCTTCAATGGCACGGTCTATCTCGTCCAGAACATCAATGGCTGCAAGACGAGCCTGGGCGGCGGCGATCGCGACCTGAGCGCGACGACGGGCGCCTGTCCGGCGGGCCAGACCAAGCCGGGCGTGGTCTCGACCGGCTTCGAAATCGAAATGGGCCTGTCGCCGGTGCGTGCGCTCAACTTCAACTTCGGCCTGACCTACGCGAAGACCAAGTACGCCAACAACCTGGTGGGCTCGAAGACGGGTGCGCCGCTCGATCCGGCGCTGCGCCTGCTGCCGGGACAGCTGCTCTCGAACGCGCCGGAACTGGTGGCGACCGGTTCGGCGGCCTGGACGCCGTCGCTGGGCGGTGGGCTGCGCGGCCTGCTCTATGTCGATAGCCGCCTGGCCGACAACTACAACACCGGCTCGGACCTGTTCCCGCAGAAGACGCAGGACAGCTTCGTGGTGGTGAACGGCCGCATCGGCATCGGCAGCGAGGACCAGAAATGGGCGCTCGAGCTGTGGGTGCAGAACGCGACCAAGGCCAATTACATGCAGGTTGGCTTCAACTCGCCGTTCCAGGCGGTGAGCACGACGCCGACCCCGGGCTTCCCGGGTGGTTCGCAGATCTTCTCGGCCTTCCTGGCCGAGCCGCGGACCTACGGCATCACGCTGCGCTCGCGCTTCTGATCCTGCAAGGCAGGGGTGTGGAACGGGCTTGCGGGGCAACCTGCGGGCCCGTTTCCGTTTGGGCGTGGCTTGCCGGGGCGGGTGAAAATGGACATCCTCGTGCCTTCGCGGATGTGGAGGTGTTCGTGATCCGTTTGCTGCGCGTCCTGACGCCATTGTGCCTGAGCCTGTTCGCCACGCCCGCCTTTGCCCAGGCGACGGCGCGGACCTGTGGTGCCGAGGAAAGCGTGGGGCCGGCCTGCCTGCTGGTGCACCAGATGCTGCCGGCCCTGCCGGCGAAACCGGTCTATTGGCATCTCGACACCTTCCCGAGCCGCGAGGCGGCGAGCAAGGCGGCGACGGCCAATGGCTCGGTTGTCGAGGCATTCGGTGCGGTGTGGCTGTTCACGATCGAAGGCGAAGGCTGGCGGCCAAAGGGCGGCACGCATGTCGCCGATATCGGGCCGCTGCCAGTCGAGCCGGCGCCGAGCTTTGCCGCTGAATATCTGCGCTCGGTGTTCACGCCGGGGATGACGGCGCCGCTGCATGTCCATTCCGGGCCGGAAGCGTTCTTCGCGGTCAGCGGCGGCACCTGCCTGGAGACGCCGGAGGGCGCGCGGACCGGTAAGGGGCCGGGCAACAATCTGGTCATTCAGGGCGGCCCGCCAATGCTGCTGATGGCGATCGGCAAGGAACCGCGAAAGGGCTTCGCACTGATCCTGCACGATATGGCCAAACCGCCGACGACGCTGACCCAGGCCTGGCAGCCCAAAGGACTTTGCGCGGCGGAGGCGGCGAGGCCCTGAGGCTTTCAGACCGCGTTCAGGCGAAGGGCGCGAGGACGGGGCATCGACCTTGGAGGTATGCCCGATGCGTTCGCTGGTTCCCGCCCTTGCCCTGACGATCCTGGCGCTGCCGGCTGCGGCCCATGCACAGGGCAACCCCGCGCCGCAATGCGCGGTCAGCGTGCAGTTCGCCAGCTATGCGATGGGAATCGACCGGCCCGCCTTCGACCGGGTGCAGGCGTTGCTCAAGCGCGATCGCGGCGTGCGGAGTGTCGAGGTGCAGCGCTGGGGGCGGGAAGGGGAGACCAATCTCTGCGTGCATGTCCGCAAGGCGAGCGACGCGCGGCGGATCTTCGGGCGGGTGAAGGCAGTGCTGCCGGCCAGGCCGCGTGGGCCGATCGTGGTCGAGGCGCGGGGCGGTTTGCGGTTCGAGGCACCACGAGCTCATTGAATCGTGCACAATCGTGCGAATTGACTCGCATGATTATGCACGATAATGCGATTTCATGACTGTTGATCCCCCCAATGCGCGGCGTGAGGTGATTGCGGCCCGGCTGGCCAATGGACAGCCGGTGTCGGCCGGTACCCTCGCCGCCGAGTTCGAAGTTTCCGAGGATGCAATTCGGCGCGACCTGCGTGCGCTGGCGGCCGAGGGTAAGTGCCGGCGCGTCTATGGCGGGGCGCTGCCGGTCTCGCCGGTCGCCGTGCCGATGGCCGCGCGGATCGAGGGCGATCAGGGGCGGAAGCGAGCGCTGGCCCGCGCGGCGGTGACGACGATCCGGCCGGGCGAGTTCCTGTTCCTCGACAGCGGCAGCACCAATCTCGCGCTGGTCGAGTTCCTGCCGGAGGATGCCGACCTGACCATTGCCACCAACTCGGTGGATATCGCCGCGGCGATGCTGCGGCGGCAGGACCTGCGACTGATCGTGCTCGGCGGGCAGGTCGATCCGATCATCGGCGGCTGCGTGGATGCGGTGGCGATGCAGGCGCTGATGCAGATGCGCTTCGATCGGGCCTTCATCGGTGCCTGTTCGGCCTCCGACGAAGGGGTGGGGGCTTTCCAGCTGGACGACGCCACCTTCAAGCGCGCGGTGATCGCCGGGGCGAAGCGGACGGTAGTGCTGGTTACCGACGACAAGCTGGAGCGTGAAGCGCCGTACCGGGTTGCGGGGCTGGGCCAGATCGACATGCTGGTGGTGGAGGCAAGTGCGACCGACATGCAGCGCGGCGCACTCGATGCAGCAGGCTGCCGTACCATCCTGATCGCCGATCCGGCCTAAGCAGGGGGCGAGGCATGACGACTTCCGCCGATAGCCCGGCCACGCGGCTGGCCACGCGCCTTTCGTTCCTGGTCGCCGGGTTCGGAATCTCCTGCTGGGCGCCGCTGGTGCCCTTTGCCAAGGAGAGGCTCCAGATCGATAGCGCTATGCTGGGGCTGCTGCTGCTCTGCATCGGCATCGGATCGATCCTGGCGATGCTGGCGACCGGGCCGATCAGCGCCCGCTATGGCGGCAAGCCGGTGATCGTGACGAGCGGCATCGCCCTGGCGCTGATCCTGCCGCTACTGACCATTGCGGCGACTCCGGTGACCCTGGGCGGTGCGCTGCTGCTGTTCGGCGCGGCGCTGGGTTCGCTGGACGTGGCGATGAACGTGCACGCGGTGGAAGTGGAGCGGGCGGCGCCCGTGCCGCTGATGTCCGGATTTCATGCGCTGTTCAGCATCGGCGGCTTTGCCGGCGCGGCGCTGATGACGATTTTCCTGTCGCTCAAGGTGAGCGCGCTCGCCGGCAGCCTGGTCTGCGCGGCGATCATGCTGGGAGCGATGCTCATTGCCTGGCCACGGCTGCTGCCGGCGGTGCGGGGCGAAGAGGGGCCGCTGTTCGTGCGGCCGCATGGCGTGGTGGTGCTGCTGGCCGTGCTCGCCATGGCGACCTTCCTGGCCGAAGGGGCAATGCTCGACTGGAGCGCCCTGCTCATCACCCAGATGGGGCTGGTGGGCGCGACCCAGGGTGGGCTGGGCTATATCCTGTTCGCGATCGCGATGACCACCGGGCGGCTGCTCGGAGATGCGCTGACCGCGCGGCTGGGGGATTACCGCACCTTGCTGGGCGGCGGACTGGTTGCGGTTGCGGGCTTCGCGGTGCTGCTGAGCGTGCCAGTCGCGCCGATTGCGCTGGGCGGCTTCCTGCTGATCGGGCTGGGCGCATCGAACATCGTGCCCGTGCTGTTCCGCATCGCCGGGGCGCAGACGCAAATGCCGCCCGCGCTGGCGATCGGGGCCATCACGACGCTTGGCTATGCCGGCATTCTCGCCGGGCCTGCCGGGATCGGCGTGGTGGCGGAGGCGGTCGGGCTCAGAGCCGCGTTCTGGATACTGGCGGTGTTGTTGCTGCTGGTGCCGTTCACTGCCCGGCGGACCACACGCGCGGCGCAGGCCTGAAATCGGCCGAGCCGGCTCAGGCGATGCCTGTGCCGCCCAGCTCACAGGCGGGGATTACCGCGTCCGCCTGGCCGAGGGTGAGCCATTCGCGCACCAGCGGGTGGCCGAGCAATCGGCGCGAATAGGACTCCGCGACCCCGTCCAGCGCGACCCCATAGGTGACGAAGCGGATCGCGGGCGGTGCGAACATGATGTCCGCTACACCGAATTCGCCGAGCAGCCAGGCCCCGCCTGCGCCAAAGCGGCGGCGGCCCTCTGTCCAGATCTCCCGAATGCGAGCGATGTCGGCGACAAGATCGGGGGTCATCTCGACCTGACGATCGCGCCCGCGTGCGTTGTACGACATGCTATTACGCAGATGCTGGAAGCCGGCATGCATCTCCGCGCAGATGCTGCGGGCATAAGCGCGTTTTGCGGGGTCCGCGGGCCAGATATGGGGATGGGCATCGGCGAGGTGCATGATGATCGCCAGCGTGTCCCAGATCGTCACACCGTCATCGATGAGCACCGGGACCTTGGCGGTGGGCGAATAGCGGAGCAACCACTCCCGACTATGCTCGCCGTAAAGGGGGATGGTGACCTCGTCGAACGGAAGCTGCAGCCAGCGCAGAAGCAGCCAGGCCCGCATCGACCAGGAGGAATAATTCTTCGGGCCCAGGATCAGGGTGAGTCTCGCCATTGCGTATGGTCCCCCGGCATCGATGCAAAGCCAAGCATGGCGCGGTCGGACCGGATATGCACGAGACGAAGGCCGGTAAGCCACACGATATTGCGACTAGCTTGCAATAGCACCTCTGCGCTGCTAGCCGCACCCCCGATCAAGCTGCTCCACCTGAGTGCGGCACCAAATTCGGGGGTTCCCAAAATCATGTCCGTGCGTTCGCGCCTCTCGCTGCTTTCCCTGCCGTTGCTGGCGCTCACCGTCGCGATGCCGCAGGTCGCATTCGCCCAGCAGGCCGAACCGCAGAAGGACGCCGAGAATAGCGAAGAGATCGTGGTCACCGCCGCACGCACGGTGCTGCCGCCGAATGCGCTGCCGCTTACGATCGATGTGATCGACAAGCAGCGGCTCGATCAGCAGATCGCGATCTCGGGCTCGGTGACCGATGCGGTGGCGAACCTGACCCCGTCCTTCTCGCCGACCCGCCAGAAGCTGTCGGGCGCGGGCGAGACGCTGCGCGGGCGCTCGCCGCTCTATGCGATCAACGGCATTCCGCAATCGACCCCGATGCGCGATGGCAGCCGCGACGGCTTCACGATCGATGGCTTCTTCGTCGATCGGGTCGAGCTGATCTACGGCTCGAACGCGCTGCAGGGGATTGGCGGCACCGGCGGTATCGTCAACCAGGTGACGGTGGGTGCGCCGAAGACCGAAGGGATCAGCGGGCGCGTGCTGCTGCAGGGCACGGCGGACAACGACTTCAGCAAGGACGGGCTGGGCGGCAAGGCGGCCGGGCTGGTGCAGTGGAAGTCGGGCCGGTTCGATGCGACTTTCGGTGCGGCATATGAGAAGCGCGGCGTGTTCTATGATGGGGACGGGCGCCGCGTCGGCCTGAACCTGACCCAGGGCGAGACGCAGGATTCCAAGACGGTCTCGCTGTTTTCGCGACTTGGCTATCAGGTGGGCGAAACCGGACGGATCGACCTGATCGCCAGCCGTTTCGAGCTGAAGGGTGATGGCGATTATATCGCGGTGGTGGGCAACCGTGCCACCGGCCTGCCGACCAGCGCGACGCGCGGCGATGCGCCGGGCAAGGCCGCGGCGAGCCGCACCGAGAGCGTAGCCCTGACCTATACCGACACGTCGCTGGGCGGCGGCAATTTCGTCGGCCAGATCTTCTTCAACCGCACGCACGACACGTTCGGCGGCGAGATCCTGCCGATCGCGACGTTCCAGGATCCGACGCTCGACCCGACCGAGAAGCTGTTCGACCAGTCCGAGAACCGTTCGCGCAAGCTGGGCGCCAAGCTGAGCTATGAGCGCGCGGTGCCGGGCTTCGAGGCGCTGACCGCGACCATCGGCTTCGACGCGCTGGTCGACAAGACCGAGCAGCGGCTGATCGCGACCAATCGCGTCTGGGTGCCGCCCAGCGATTTCCGCAGCCTCGCGCCGTTCGTGCAGGGCAATCTGAAGCTGTTCGGTGGCAAGCTGCGCCTGGCAGGCGGCGCGCGCTACGAGAACGTCGAAATCAAGATCGACGATTATCACACGCTCGCCTCGACCACCTATGTCGCGCCGAACAAGGCGACCTATGGCGGCGTTGCGGTCGCCGGCGGCAAGCCGAAGTTCGAGGACCTGCTGTTCAACGGCGGCGTGATCGTCGAGCCGGTTACCGGCATCCGCGCCTACGCGAGCTATGCCGAGGGCTTCACCGTGCCCGACATCGGCCGCATCACCCGGGCGATCCGGGTGACCGGCGTCGACTTGGATAATTATCTCGACATCTCGCCGATCGTCTCGAACAACCGCGAGATCGGCGTGGAAGTGAAGCGCGGGCCGCTCGACGGATCGGTTACCTATTTCTGGTCGTCGAGCGACAAGGGCCAGCTGCTGATCGCGCGTGCGGCCGGCATCTTCGACGTGCAGCGCCAGCGGGTGGAGATCCAGGGGCTCGAGGTCAATCTGGGCGTGAAGCTGCCGGTGCCGGGGCTCAAGGCGAGCGTCGGCTATGCGCATCTGAGCGGCCGTTATGACGCCGACACGGTGCCGGACGGCAAGGTCGATACCGATCTCGACGGCACCAACATCTCGCCGGACCGCGTCAACCTGGCGGCGGACTATCAGAAGGGTCCGTTCAGCGCCCGTGTGCAGACCCAGTTCTACCTCTCGCGCCACTTCAACGGTAAGGCGCGGGCGATCGACGATGCCAACCCGCTGCATCCGCAGAAGCTCTACATGAACGACTTTGGCGGCTATGTGCTGACCGACGCATATGTCCGCTACCAGACGAAGCTGGGCGGGCTGAGCCTCAGCGTCGCCAACCTGTTCGACAAGATGTACATCGACTACGCCTCTGACACTCGCCTGCCGAACGACAACACCGTCTTCTATGCGGGTCGCGGGCGCACCTTCACCCTGAGCTGGGACTATCGCTTCTGATGCAGCGCGGCGTGATGGGATGGCTGGACCTGATCCACCGCTGGACCGGCGGCGTGCTCGGGCTGGTGCTGGCGATATTGGGGCTGACCGGCGCGATCCTCGTCCATGAGGGTAGCTGGCTGGGCTGGACGTTGCCGCATGCCGCGGACGTGCGCGTGGCCGATCCGAACGTGATCGCGGCGACCACCGCGAAGCTGATGGCGGCCGAACCCAAGGCGCAGGGCATCACCTATGCCAGCGACGGGCTCGGGCTGCACCAGGTGCGGATGGCCAGGGGCGCCGGCGCCTATGCCGACCAGGCGGGCAATGTCGTGACGCGGTGGGACAGCCAGTGGAGCCGGCCCGAGCATTGGCTGTTCGACCTGCACCATCATCTGTTCACCGGTGATTTCGGCGAGACGATCATCGGGATCGCCGGGCTGGCGGGCATCCTGTTCGTGATCACCGGATCGATCCTGTGGTGGCGGACGCGCAAGACCTTCAAATTCCGGCTCTGGCCCAAGCGGCTGAGCCGGCCGATGATCGTGATGCAGCACCGCGACCTGGGCGTCGTGATGGCGCCCTTGCTGCTGCTCTCGGCAGTGACCGGCACGATGATGATCTTCAAGCCGTTCGCGCAGTTGATCACCATGCCCTTCTCTTCGCCCTCGGCCGACGCCGCGGCGATGAAGCCGCCCAAGGTGAAGAGCGGGCCGCTGGCCGCGCATCCGGACTGGCGCGCGATCATCGCCGCGTCCTATACGCGCTTTCCGGATGCACAGATTCGCATCCTCTCGCTGCCGCGTAAGGCGGGTGACCCGATCCTGGTGCGGATGAAGCGGGCCGGGGAGTGGTTGCCAAATGGCCGCTCCAACATCTGGTTCGACGCCGCGGACGGACACATGCTCGGCTCGATCGATGCGCTGGCGCTGCCCAAGGGCGCGCAGGTGTTCAACGGCGCCTATCCGCTGCACGCTGCCAAGGTGGGCGGGCTGCTCTACCGGCTGGTGATGACCTGCTCGGGGCTGGCGATGCTGCTGCTCGGCAGCCTGGCGGTGTGGAGCTTCTGGTTCAAGCGACCCAAGCCGAAGAAGGCGGTGCGGAAGGCCTAAGACTGCGCCGCGACCATATGCACGATGTCGTCGCCGACCCATTCGATCAGCGGCGCATCGTAGTTGCCCATCGCCACGACAGTATATCCGGTCTCCCAGACGATCCGGCTCATCGAGTTGATGCCGGAAAAGGCACCGCCACCGTTGTGCCCGCGCACCGTCTTGTCGCCGATCTTTCGGTGCAGGAAGCCATAGCCATATTGGTTATAGCCCTTCTGCAGGCCGGTCATCTCCTCGGCCATGGCAGGCGACAGCAGCTTGCCTGCGCGCAGGGCCTGCAGGAACCGCGTCATGTCTCCAGCCGTGCTATAGGCGCCGCCGCAGGAGTTGCCCCGATAGCCGCGACCCTGGAAAGTCGAATTGCCGATTCTCGTTCCGAAACCGAGAAAGTCGGAGTCCGGGAAGCGATACCCCTCTGCCCTGAGGGGCGAGATTTCATCGACCCTGTAATAGATCGTGTTCTTCATGCCGGCGCGATCGAATACGCGGCTCTGTACCGCATCATAATAGCTCTGTCCGGTCAATTTCTCGACGATCGCGCCCAGCAGAATGAAACCCTCGTTACTATAACCGGCCTGCGTTCCTGGCGTGAAATCGAGCGGCTTGGCGGCGAAGCGCGGCAGCAATTCGCTGACTCGCTCGAAGGGGCGGAAGCGGTCGATTTCGGGGTCTCCGAACGAGGAGGCGACGCCGGACTGGTGGCTTAGCAGATGCCGGATGGTAATGGCCTTGGCAGCGTCGGCGTTGGGATAATCCGGCAGCACATCGACGACACGCGTATCGAGCGTCAGCCGGCCCTGCTCGATCAACTGACCGATCAGTACGGCGGTGAACATCTTGTCCATCGAACCGGTGTGAAATCGGGTGTCCATCGTATTGGGAACGTTGAAGTTCTTGTTCGACTGGCCGAAGGCGCCGCTGTAGATCAACTCGCCGTTCTTCATGACCAGCACCGAGCCCGAGAATTCGTCGCGCGCCGCAGCGAAGCGCAGCCGGTCGTCGATCGCCTTGCGCAGCGCTGCGCGGGAAACCGGTTGCGCGATGAGCTGCGTGGGGTAGGCGGACGGGCGTGCGTAGGCGTTGAACCGGGTTACGCCATTCGACGGTGATCCGTCGGTATCGAGCAGCAGCTTGCCGCTCTTGCCGTTCGCGGCGCGCAGATCGATGCGAAGCCAGCCATTCTTGCGATCGTTCCCCGTCACCGTGACTCCGCGGCTGACCCGCGCGATGTCCTCGAGCATTTTCGCGAGGTCGCTCTGGCTATAGGCTCCCTCCCTTTGCGAATGATATTTCGCGGCCCATTCGGCGCGTGCGCGGGCATCCGCGTTCACTGCCGCCGCCAGGTCGCGGGCGAGCAGCTTGTCTCTTTCGATCGCGGCGGGATCGATCGTGGTCTGCGCAACGGCAGCAAGGGGAGGCGTCAGCGCACTGGCTAGCAGCAACACAAAGTGAATCTGCCGCATCTTATTCTCCATTCCAGCCATTTCGGATGGATTAGAGATCTGGATACGCGGAGACAGCGCGATGCGACGAAAGCCGACTATCCCGCCAGAACGCGATCGTCGAACAGGCCGAAGGCGATCGTCGAGGCGTAATACGCCACCGCCTTCTCGCGCGGCATGGTGCTGGCCCATTTGCGCATGTCGAAGGCGGCGTTCTGCAGCGCCATCAGCGTCTGCGAGGCGACCAGCGGGTCGATCGCGCGGATCGAGCCCTGGGCGATGCCGTCGGACAGCATGCCGGCGAAGCGGCGGGCGATACGGTTCGAACGGTCGATCATCGTCGAGCGGACCTGGGGCGGCAGGCCGGAGAGCGCGGTGGTGCGCAGCAACGGGCCGCGTTCGCTGAATTGATAGTCGAGCAAAGTCGCGATCGTGCTTTCGAGCTGCTCCCAATGGGTGCCGCCGGCATTCTCGGCCAGGCGTTGCGCATCGGTGATGATGTCGAAGCTGCGCTTGTAGCAGGCGATCACCAGATCGTCCTTGGCATCGAGATGGTGGTAGAAGCTGCCCTTGGTGACGTTGAGTTCGCTGGCGATCTTCTGGACCGAGGCGCCGCGATAGCCGAGCTCGTTGATCAGGCGCGTGGCGGCGAGCAGAAAGGCTTCCCGGCCGGGCTCGGGCTCGTCATGCTCAAGGTCGAGCATATGCGGGGTCCAGGCTTCCCCTGGGCCAGCGATGCCCGTGCGGAACACGTCCATCAGCCGCGCCTCGACGCGGGTATATTCGTCCACCTCGTAGCGCGGCAGCCAGGCGGTCAGCCAGAAGGTGTTCTCGAGCAACACGTGCGCGCGGGCACCGTGGAGATCGGTCTCCGCGCGCGTGGTCGCGGGGCCCCAGAGCGTGCGCGTCTTGCGGAAAACGCCCCGCCAGCGATCGAGCAGCTCGCGCTTGATCGGATCTTCCATGGCGCGGAGATCCGAGAGGATCGCGAAATCGCGCTCCTCGCCCCGGCGGATGCGGGCGAGCCGTTCCATGTTGATGTTGAGATAGCGGGCGACGCGCGCTTCGGGCGTCGGCTCCTTGCCTGCATCGTCGAGCATCGCCTCCAGCCGGTCGAGCGTCTGCTCGAAGGCGGCGGCGGCAAGGTCTTCCTTGCGCTTGAAGTAATAGGTGACCGACGTGGTGTTGAGCCCGACGCGGCGTGCCACGTCGGCAAAGGTCATTCCCTTGGCGCTCTGCTCGTTGATCGCGTCCGCGGCCGCGGCGAGGATCGCATCCCGCTTGGCCTGGAAGCGTTTCGTCGCGCTTGCGGTTTCTAGTTTCCCCGGTGCATTCATTGCAACCAGTCTAGCGGATTTGACGGCTAGCCAAAGCGGTTTTTTGAATCGAGGTTGTGCCGATTTTCGCGCCGGCCCGACTTTACCGAATATCCGGTATGCTCTACGCCGATCCGTGAAGCAGAAAACGGAGAGGATGCGCCATGGATTTCACGCTGAGCGAGCGCGAGACCTATTTCCGCGACCGCGTGAAGGCCTTTATCGACACCAGGATCCGGCCCCGCGACGGCGACTATCACGCCCAGCAGAAGGAGGGCGATCGCTGGAAGGTGCTGCCGGTGATCGAGGAAGTGAAGGCCGAGGCCAAGGCCGCGGGACTGTGGAATTTCTTCATGCCGCCGCATTCGGGCCAGTCCCATGTCGACGACAGTTTCGAGTTCCAGGGCACGCAGCTGACCAACCTCGGATATGCGCTGTGCGCCGAGGAGATGGGGCGGCTGGGCTGGGCGTCTGAGTGCTTCAACTGCTCCGCGCCCGACACGGGCAACATGGAGGTGCTCCATCGCTACGGCACCCGGGCTCAGAAGGACCAGTGGCTCAAGCCGCTGATGCAGGGCGAGATCCGGTCCGCCTTTCTGATGACCGAGCCGGCGGTGGCGAGCTCGGATGCGACCAACATCCAGACCAGCATGGTGCGCGACGGCGATCATTATGTGATCAATGGGCGCAAGTGGTGGAGCTCGGGCGTGGGAGACCCGCGTTGCGCGGTTTCCATCGTGATGGGCAAGACCGACACCGGTGCCGCCAAGCATGCCCAGCAGAGCATGATCCTGGTGCCGATGGACGCCCCCGGCGTGAAGATCGAACGGATGCTTTCGGTTTTCGGGTATGATCATGCGCCGCACGGGCATGGCGAAGTGGTTCTCGAGAATGTTCGCGTGCCGATCGAGAACATGCTGCTGGGCGAAGGACGCGGGTTCGAGATCGCGCAGGGCCGGCTTGGGCCGGGGCGCATCCATCATTGCATGCGCACCATCGGGGTTGCCGAGGAAGCGATCGAGGCGATGGCCAAGCGTCTGGTCAGCCGCGTGGCGTTTGGCAAGCGCCTCTCGGACCACTCGGTGTGGGAGCAGCGGATCGCGCGCGCGCGCATCGATATCGAGATGACGCGGCTGCTCTGCCTGAAGGCGGCGGACATGATGGACAAGGCGGGCAACAAGGCCGCCCAGCTCGAGATCGCGATGATCAAGGTGCAGGCGCCGCAAATGGCGCTGCAGATCATCGACGATGCGATCCAGGCGCATGGCGGCGCCGGCGTGTCGGGCGACTTTCACCTGGCGCATGACTGGGCCGGCATCCGCACGCTGCGGCTCGCGGACGGTCCGGACGAGGTTCACGCCCGGGCGATCGCGCGGAACGAGTTCGGGAAGTACGCAGACTTCAAGGCGGATCGGGTTTCAAGCGGGGACATCGGGGTGAGCCGCTAAGGTTTGCTTCCCCGGCGAGAGCCGGGGTCCAGGGTCCCAAGCGATCCGGCAGAGAAACCCTGGGCCCCCGCGGGGGGGGGGGGGGGGG
>NZ_JASATQ010000078.1:0-21954 GCF_038440415.1 Sphingomonas sp. OTU376
CCCCCCCTCCGCCCCTTACCCCGGGCCCCCGGGGGCCCCCCGGGGAACAGAAAGTGCCGTGGGCACGATTGCGCCCAACGGCCTGGCCCGCGACCTACGTTCGAGCGCCTGAACCGAACGGCCCGCAATCGCTTCCGCAATCGCCGCTTCGTCCAGCGTCGCGGTCTGGGCGTGCAGCACTGCGCGGCCATCGCGCAGCACGGTGACTTCGTCGGTGAGCGACAGGATCTCGTCGAGGAAATGCGAGACGAACAGCACCGCGTGGCCCTGTGCGGCGAGCAGGCGGACCACGGCATAGACGCGTTCGCGCTCATGTTCGGCGAGCGAGGCGGTCGGCTCGTCCATGATGAGCAGCGCCGGATCGGCCATCAGCCCCTGGGCGATCGCGACCATCTGGCGCGTGCCGATCGGCAGATCGCCGACCAGCGCATCGAGATCGAAGGGATTGCCGAGCAGCCCAGCGACTTCGGCGGCGCGGGCGCGCCCTGCCCGATCGGCGCGCCAGCCGCCGGCACGCTCGAGCAGCATGTTCTCGACCACGGACAGCGTCGGCACCAGCGGGATATGCTGGTAGATCGTCGCCACGCCTGCCGCCCGTGCCGCGCGCGGGCTGGTCCAGTGCACGGGTTCGCCCCGCCAGTGGATCGTGCCGCCGCTCGCCGGGATCGCGCCGGCAAGCACCTTGATCAGCGTCGACTTGCCCGCGCCGTTGGCGCCGAGCAGCCCGTGGACGCGGCCGGCATGCAAGGTGAGATCGACCCCGCGCAGCGCGGCGGTGCCGTTCGGCCAGATCTTCTCGACGCCGGCGAGGCTGAGGAGCGGCGCGCCTACCATTGGCCGACACATTCGCTGACGGTCGCCCGGGTCACCGCCGGGATCGGATAGGTGCGGAAGCGCGAGGCGCCCTGGGCCTTGTCGTGCAGCGCTTCGAAGGCGAGCGCGCCCAGCGCCTCGGGCTTAAAGCAGACGGTGCCGTCGACCGCGCCGGCCTTGATCGAGGCGATGGCGAGCTTCGAGCCGCCGACGCCGATCAGCCGGGCCTTTGCGCCCGCCGCGCGCACGGCGCGGGCGCAGCCGATCACCATGTCGTCGGCCTCGTTATAGAACAGGTCGATATCGGGCTGGGCGGCGAGGATGTTCTGGCAGGCCGCCTCCCCGCCCTGGCTGGTCCAGTTGCCCGGCTGCGAAGCGACGATCCGGTAGCGCAGCCCGGCGGCATCGAGCGCGAGGCGGAAGCCGCGGGCGCGCTGCTCGACTTCGGGGAAGCCGGCAGCACCTTCGATGATCGCGATGCGGGCGGTGCGGTCGCGCGGCAGCCAGGTCGCGGCGAGCGAGCCCGCCGCGCGGCCGGCGGCGACTTCGTCCTGCGAAGCGAGCGCGACGAGGCCGGGATAGACGTTGTCGATCGCGCGGGTGCGCGGATCGCCGACCAGCGCCGCCACCGCCGCGATCGGAACATTCTGGCTATTGGCGCGGCGGACCCAGCCCTGGGCGACGACGGAGTCGATCGGCATCACCGCGACGCCGGCGACCTTCTGGGCGATCAGGTCGTCAATGTCGTTGGCCTGTTTCTGGACGTCGCCCTTGGCATCGAGCACCACGGCGCGGGCACCGGCCTTGGCGGCGGCGTCGCTGAAGCCCTTGGCGATGGCGGCGGCGAAGGGATAGCTGAGCCCGACGGTGGACAGGCCGTAGCGCGGGCCGTTGCCCGCCTGGCTGGCCACCGCGCCATTGGCCGCGCGCGCGGCATTGCGCACGCCGGCGAGCGATGCCGCCGAGATGGCGACGACGCAGAGCGCGAGGACCAGGGGGATCGGGCGCAACCGCATCGGGTTCAGGCCAGATCGCGCCGGGCGACGAGATAGAGATGCTCGCAGGCCAGCACGGTCTCGCCGCGCTGGTTGCGGATATCGACCGCCTCGGTGACGACGCCGTGGCTGGTGCGCTTGGGGTGGTCGCGCTTGTCGGCGATGCGGGTGATCGTCGTGATCGTGTCGCCGATATGGACCGGGCGGATGAAGCGCAGCCGATCATAGCCATAGGACATGGCGTGCGGATTGATCACCGTGGCGGTGAGCCCGATGCCGATCGCGAAGATCATCGTGCCGTGCGCGATGCGCTGGCCGATCTCCTGCGTGCTGCACCACTCGGCATCCATGTGATGCGGGAAGAAATCGCCGGTATGGCCAGCATGGACGACGAAATCGGTCTCGGTGATCGTGCGGCCAAAGCTCGTGCGGGTGCTGCCGATTTCGTACTGCTCGAAATATTGCTCGACTATCATGCGGCGAACTCCCGGTCGATTGCGGTGCGGTCGGCGCCGAGACGGGGCGCGGCGCGCGGCGAGGTGAGGATGCTGCCGTCGATGCGGATCGGGCAGCGGGTGAGCGTGAGTTCGGCGCCGTCGGGGGAGCGAACCGTCTGGGTGGCGTGCAGCGCGGCGAAGGCGGGTTCGGCCCGGAGCGCCGGCCAGTCGAGCACCGGCGCCGCCCAGATGCCGGCAGGCTCGAGCAGGGCGAGCCAGTCGGCGGTGGGGCGCTTTAGCAGGTGGTCGCGGAGCAGCGCCTTGATCGCGTCACGCTCGGCGAACCAGCTGGCGGGCGGGAAGCCGGCCAGGGTTTCGAGGCCGATTATGGTGCCGAGCCTGTCGACCGGGGCCATGGCGAGCGCGAGCCAGCCGTCCGCGGTCTGGTAGATGCCATAGGGGGCGGCGAGATAGACATTGCCGTTCGCGACAGCACTGCGCGGGGGCATCGTCTCGTCGCGGTTGAGATGGACCGAGAGATGCTCGAACTGGAGGTCGATCGCGGTCTCGATCAGGCTGACATCGACGCGGCCGCCCTGCCCTGTGGTGCCGCGGCGGACGAGCAGCGCGAGGATGCCCTGGGCGAGCTGGGCGCCGGCCATCATGTCGGTGATCGACAGGCCGGCGGGGACTGGCGGGCCGTTCTGGTCGCCCGAGAGCCAGGCGATGCCGGAGAGCGACTGGACGAGCAGGTCCTGTCCCGGCTTGTCGCGCCACGGGCCGTCGGGGCCATAGCCGCTGACGCCGGCATAGATCAGGCGCGGGTTGAGCGCCGAGACGTCGGCCCAGCCGAGGCCGAGCCGCTCCATGATGCCGGGGCGGAAATTGTGGATCAGCACATCGGCGCGGGCGACGAGGCGGCGAACGGCGTCGAGGTCTTCGGGGTGCTTGAGGTCGGCGGCGTAGCTCTGCTTGCCGCGGTTGATCGCGTGGAACAGCGCGCTGTCCTGGTCGAACGCCATGTCCGCGAGGAACAGGCCGCGACTCGAATCGCCGCCCTCGCGCCGCTCGACCTTGATGACGCGCGCACCGAGGTCGGCGAGGCGCAGCGCGCAGGACGGGCCGGCGAGGAACTGGCTGAAATCCAGCACCGTCACGCCGGCCAGCGGCGCTGATGCGCCCGTGCCTGTGCTGTGGTCACCCTCTCCCACAATCCACTCCGATTAATATTCTAATATGATTATTGCCCTGACGCTATTGTCGCGGCTATGCCGAGTCAAATGATTTCCCGGGAAGCGGGAGAAACGGGAGAGAAGGCCGTGCGCGGCATGACCTGGGACCATTCGCGTGGCTATGATCCGCTGGTGGCGGCGGCTTCGGCATGGGAGGCGCGGACCGGGCAGGCGATCGCCTGGGACCGGCGCTCGCTGCAGGATTTCGAGAGCTGGCCGGTCGAGGAGCTGGCGCGGCGCTATGACCTGATCGTGATCGATCACCCGCATGTCGGCCAGGTCGCGGAGAGCGGATGCCTGGTGGCGCTCGATGGCTTGGTGGACCTGGCGGAGATCGCGGGCGGTTCGGTCGGCGGCTCTTACGAGAGCTATGCGTGGGGCGGGCATCAATGGGCCTTGCCGATCGACGCGGCGGCGCAGGTCCAGGCCTGGGCGCCCGGGCGGGTCGCGGGGCCGGTGGCGCGGTGGGAGGAACTGGCCGCGCTGGTAACCGAGGGCCGCGCATCGCTGCCGCTGCGGCCGCCGCACAGCCTGATGAGCCTGTTCACCCTGTGCGGGCTCGCCGGCGTCGAACTGGGCGGCGAGGCGTTCTTCCCGGCGGAGGCGGTGCGGGCCTATGACCTGCTCGCGGCGGTGGCGGATCCGGCGGCGTTCGCGATGGACCCGATCGCGATGTTCGAGGCGATGGCGGCGCCGGACAGCCGGCTGGCGGTGGTGCCGCTGATCTATGGCTATGTGAACTACGCCCTGCCCGGCTACCGCGACACGCGCATCCGCTTCGCCGATATCCCGGTGCTCGACCACGGCCCGCGCGGATCGGCGCTGGGGGGCACGGGCATCGCCGTCTCCGCCTATGCGCAGGATCGGGCGGCTGCAGTTGCTTTCGCGGTCTGGGTGGCGAGCGGGGCGGTGCAGCGCGGGATCATCGCTCCGAATGGCGGCCAGCCGGGGCATGCCGATGCGTGGGACGACGATGCCGCCAATGCGGCCAGCGGCGACTTCTATCGCGCTACCCGGGCGACACTGGACAATGCCTGGGTCCGGCCGCGGCATGCCGGGTACATGGCCTTCCAGCATGCCGCCTCGGAACGGCTCAACCAGGGGCTGCGCGCGGGCGAGGACGGCGCCTCCGTCATCGCGGCGCTCAACCGGCTCTACGCGGACTCGCAATGCTAGAGGGGCTGCTCATCATCGACATGGCGCAGTTCCTGTCGGGGCCCTCCGCCGCGCTGCGGCTCGGCGACCTCGGCGCGCGGGTGATCAAGGTCGAGCGGCCGGGGAGCGGCGACATCTGCCGCTCGCTCTACCTGAGCGACACCGACATCGCCGGCGACTCCACGCTGTTCCACGCGATCAACCGCAACAAGCAGAGCCTCGCCGCCGACCTGAAGGACCCGCGCGACGCGGCGCGCGTCCACCGGCTGATCGCGCAGGCCGATGTGGTGATCCAGAACTTCCGGCCCGGCGTCGCCGAGCGGCTCGGCTTCGGACCGGCGGCACTGCGCGCGCGGAACCCGCGGCTGATCGTCGGCAGCATCTCCGGCTATGGCGAGGACGGCCCCTGGGCCGACCTGCCCGGCCAGGACCTGCTGGCCCAGGCACTGTCCGGCGCGATGTGGCTGAGCGGCGACGCGCAGGACGGCCCGGTACCCTTCGGTCTGTCGGTGGCGGACATGCTCGCCGGACATGTGCTGGTCGAGGGCATCCTCGCCGCGCTGGTCCGACGCGGCATCTCGAGCGAAGGCGCGCATGTCGAGACCAGCCTGCTCGAGGCACTGATCGACCTGCAGTTCGAAGTGCTGACCACCCATCTGAACGACGGCGGCCGCCCGCCCCGCCGCGCGGCGGTGGACAATGCCCATGCCTATCTCGCCGCGCCCTATGGCACCTATCGAACGCAGGACGGCTGGCTTGCGCTGGCGATGACCCCGCTCGAGACGCTGGCGCCGCTGCTCGACCTGCCGCTTGCCGGCCGCGATCCCTTTGCCGAACGCGACGCGATCAAGGCGCTGATCGCCGTGCGACTTGTCGGGGCAACCACCCGGCACTGGCTCGACCGGCTGCGCCCGCACGACATCTGGTGCGCGCCGGTGAACGACTGGCCTCGCCTGCTTGCCGAAGACGCCTTCCAGCGGCTCGACATGCTCCAGCAGGTCGGGCGCGGCGTGACGACTACCCGCAGCCCCGTCCGCATCGATGGCGCGCGGGCCGGCAGCCCGGCCGGCGCCCCCCGGGTGGGCGAACATGATGACGCGATCGTCGCCGAATTCGGCCTCGACCAGGATTGATCGGAGAGAGTTGATGTCGCTGAGCCTGCTTGCCCTCGCCCTGCTCGCCCAGACCGCCCCCGCCACGCAGCAATCGGCGACGCCGCCGCCACGCGACCCGCGCAACTGGCCGACACCAGTGATGGACACGGTCGCCCCCAAGCTGCCGCCGCTGCGGCGCGGCGCGGTGCTCGTCCTGTCGAAGACCAACGGCTTCCGCGATCCCGAGCAGATCGACGCCGCCAAGGCCGTGCTCGCCGGGATCATCCGCAAGCAGGGGCGCGACGTGTTCGAGACCGAGAATGCCGCGGTCATCAACCCGCGCGACCTCGCCAAATTCTCGACGATCGTGCTCAACAGCACTTCGGGCAACATCTTCGACGACGGCCAGCGCGCAGCGTTCAAGGCCTGGGTGGAGAAAGGTGGCGGCGTGGTACTGCTCCACGGCGCCGGCGGCGATCCGACCTATGACTGGAAGTGGTATCCCGAGACGCTGATCGGCGCGCAGTTCATCGGCCATACCGGACGGCCCAAGCAGTTCCAGCAGGGCAGCATCGACGTGATCGACCGCAGCAACCCGGCCGCCCGCGACCTGCCCGCCAAATGGGTGCGGACCGAGGAATGGTATTCGTTCGACAAGGTGCCGAGCGGCAACTGCACCCGCATTCTCGCGACGCTGGACGAGACCAGCTACGAGCCGTTCCCGGAGCGCACCCGGATGGGCAAGACGCATCCGCTGATCTGGACCCGGTGCGTCGGCAAGGGGCGGGTCTTCTTCTCGGCGCTGGGGCACAAGGCCGAGACCTATGCCGAGCCGCTGCACCAGACGCTGATCTCGGGGGCGATCCGCTGGGCCGCGCGGCGCTAGGCAGTATCGGCAACCGCCAGCCAACACCCCAGCAACATTTTGTCTGATATCCGGCCGGCGGCGTGTTTTCCCCTACGGCCTGCGGGCATTGCACGCGGATCGCCGCGCGGGGGATGCCCGCGCGGCGCGGATATATTCGCCCCGCGTCACAGCCACGTAATATCTGTTCCCCACCGGACCCCGCGAAAGAAAAGTTTCAGGTCGAGACGCGTCAGGGCCGTCGTCAGACCTGGAGGAGCGGAGAGGCAGGCGTGAAGGGGCCGACGGGCCCCTGAATCGCCGACAGAAGAAGTTCGAACAACGCCGCCATCCCGGTCTCTCGCAGGCCGGGAAACGCCGGCGTTCGCCCGCGCAACATGGCGGGATCCATATCCAGAGGGGGATAGATATGCTTATCAAGTCGAGTCATCGTACCCATGCCGCGCAGCTTCTGCTGGGCGCGGCGTTCGCGGCGCTCTGCGTCGCCCCCGCCGCCGCGCAGACCGCGCCGGCCGCCGAGCCGGTCGCCGAGGAAGACAGCGGCGCGATCGTCGTCTCCGGCTATCGCCGCAGCCTCGAAGACGCGATCGACATGAAGCGCAACACGATCGGCTTCTCGGATTCGATCGTCGCCACCGACATCGCCGACTTCCCCGAGCAGAACCTGTCCGAAGCGCTGCAGCGCGTGCCCGGCGTGACCATCGAGCGCGAAAAGGGCCTGGGCACCCGCGTCAATGTGCGCGGCCTGCCGAGCGAGTTCACCTTCGTCTCGATCAACAAGCTCGCCACCGCCTCGGGCTCGGGCGGCCGCGACGTCGAGTTCGACATCTTCGCCTCCGAACTGATCCAGTCGGTCACCGTGCAGAAGTCGCCGACCGCGGCGGACGAGGAAGGCGGCATCGCCGGCTCGGTCGCGATCCGCACCGCGCGCCCGTTCGACAATCCTGGCCTGCGCCTGGTCGGCAGCGCCGAAGGCGCCTACAACTCGATCTCCGAGAAGATCGACCCGAGCTTCTCCTTCCTCGCCAGCAACACCTTCGGCGATTTCGGCGCGCTGATCTCGGTCGCCAAGCAGCAGCGCACCAACCGCACCGATTCCAATTCGGGCATCAACTTCCGCCCGATCGCGCGCTGGACCGACCGTGCCGGCACCACCTATCGCAACCAGGCGATCGCGGTGCTGCAGCGCGACGCCGGCATCACCTTCACCGACGCGATGAAGAACAAGATCGTCTTCCTCGACAAGGTGGGCGACCGGGTCTACCAAAACGATCAGGACCGGCTCGGCATCTCGGGCTCGCTCCAGTACAAGCCGCACAACAATTTCAGCCTCGCCTTCGACGCGTTCCTCGGCTCGTACGACACGACCGAGGACGAGTATGACGCGGCGGGCTATTCGGCTTCGAGCAACTCGACGCTGGAGACGATCCACGGCTTCGACGCGACCACGCTGTCGAGCGCGGGCATTGTGGTGCTGCGTGACGTTTCGTACACCAACACCCAGCACGAATTCCTGAGCAAGCAGTACATCACCGATACCGATTATCGCCAGTTCAGCGGCGAGATGAACTGGAAGACCGGCCGGCTGACGATCAACGCGCTGGGCGGCTATTCGGGCGCCAAGCGGGTGCTGGACTATGCCAACCTCAAGCACGTCGCCTATGCGCCGTCGCGCACCCGCTATACCGAGAATGGCGGCGAGACGATCCCGAGCGCCAACCCCAACACGATCGACATGTACAATGCGCCGAGCAAGTACCTGTTCGAGGCCTATGAGACGACGCGCGAGCAGATCAACGACGACAAATATGCCGGCCAGATCGACCTGGGCTATGATTTCGGTTCGTCGGTATTCAAGCGCTTCACGCTGGGCGGCCGCTACACCAGCAAGACCAACGAGCGCCAATATGGCGAGGAGAAGATCCAGGGCCCGACGCGCGGCAGCACCGCCTATGTCAACGTCCGCAAGCTCGGCGACAGCCCACTCACCAATGTGACCGACATCGTCGGCGGCAAGGACTATCAGGCGCGCAACCTGAGCTGGTCGCAGATCTCGAACGACTATGCCCGCAGCTTCTTCCGCCCGGCCGGCTTCGTGACGCCGTTCCAGAACGCCAACTATTACAAGGTCAAGGAAGAGACGATCGCGGGCTATGCGATGCTCGACATGGAGTTCGACGTCTCGTTCCCGATCGTGGCGAACCTGGGCGGGCGCTATGTGCGCACGACGATCAATTCGGAGGGCTTCCACCAGGTCCAGAACCCGAACGGCACCACCGGGCTGACCCCGGCGCCGGTTTCGAGCACGGGCCGCTACGAGAAGTTCCTGCCCTCGTTCAACGCGCATGCCGAGCTGACCGACAGCCTCTACCTGCGCGCCGCCGCTTCGCAGACGCTGATCCGCCCGGCGCTGACCGACCTGGCCTACAAGCGCACCGCGAGCTTCAGCAGCTATCGCTACACCGACGGCAATCCGGGCCTGAAGCCGACCTTTGCCGACCAGTGGGAAGTCGGCGTCGAGAAGTATCTCGGCAAGGACGGCGGCATCCTGGCGGCGTCGTATTTCTGGAAGAAGATCAAGGGCGTGGTCCAGAGCCGCCTGACCGGGGTGGCGAAGGGCGTGACCGTGTACAACGCCAACGGCTCGGTCAACGGCGTCTATGATTTCGACGTCTACCAGCCGGTCAATGCCGAGGGCTCGTACAATGTCAGCGGCATCGAGCTGAACGCGGTGATCCCGTTCGGCATGTTCGCCCGCTGGATGGACGGCTTCGGCATCAACGCCAACGCCACCTTCCTCGACAGCTCGCTGACCGGCCAGTCCGACCTGGGCGTGCCGACCTCGCCGATCGGCCTGTCGGACAACACGTACAATGCGACGGTGTTCTACGATAAGGGCCCGATCTCGCTGCGCGTGTCGTACAACCGCAAGGGCGCCTATGTGGAGCGGATCGAGCGGAACATGTATCCGGTCTATCGCGACGCCTATGGCCAGTTCGACTTCGCGGCGAGCTACCAGCTGATGCGCAACTTCCGCGTGGAGCTGCAGGGCATCAACGTGGGGAACGCCAAGACCACGGGCTACACGATGGATCCGTCCTTCCCGACCACCTACGAATTCTCGGGAAGCCGCATCACGCTGGGCATCCGCGCCCAGTTCTGACCCCTCTGACCGGGCCGGCATGTCCTGGGCATGCCGGCCCGCTATCCGCTTCGGAGTATATTGCCATGATCTCGCGCATCGCCCTCGCCGCGCTTCTCGCGCTTTCGAGCCAGCCCGCGCTGGCGCAGGAAACCACGCCCGACCTGTCGCGCACCGCGCGCGGTGACGTGCGCGAACCGGGCGGCGCGCGGCGCCTGCCGGGCGACATGCGCGCGCTCTACGAGAAGCTGAGCAGGGAAGGCGAGGTCCGCAACGTCATCCTGCTGATCGGCGACGGCATGGGCGATTCCGAGATCACCCTGGCGCGCAACTATGCCGAGGGCGCCGGCGGCTATTTCAAGGGCATCGACGCCCTGCCCTTCACCGGCCAGTACACGCATTATTCGCTCGATCGCGAGACCGGCAAGCCGAACTACGTCACCGACAGCGCGGCATCGGCGACGGCATGGGCATCGGGCGTGAAGAGCTATAACGGCGCGATCGGCGTCGACGTGAACGGCAAGGCGCAGCGCACGCTGCTCGAATATGCCAAGGCCGCCGGCCTCGCCACCGGCGACGTCTCGACCGCCGAGATCCAGGACGCGACCCCGGGCGCGCAGATCGCCCATGTCGCCTTCCGCAGCTGCTATGCGCCGGCGGTGACGCTCAAGACCTGCCCGCAGGACGCGCTGGAGAATGGCGGCCTCGGCTCGATCACCGAGCAGCTGCTCGACGTCCGGGCCGATCTGGTGCTCGGCGGCGGCGCCAAGAGCTTCGCCGAGGCCGCGAGCGCCGGCAAGTGGAAGGGCAAGACGCTGGAGCAGCAGGCCCGGGCGCGCGGCTACCGGATCGTCCGCAACGCCGCCGAGCTCGACGCCGTCACCCGCGCGGACGACAAGCAGCCGCTGATCGGCCTGTTCGCCGAGGGCAACATGCCGGTGCGCTGGACCGGTCCCAAGGCGAGCTATCACGGCAATATCGACCAGCCGGCGATCACCTGCCAGCCCAATGCCGCGCGCGATGCCGGCATCCCGACGCTGGCGGGGATGACGCGCAAGGCGATCGCGCTGCTCCAGGGCAACCCCAGGGGCTTCTTCCTCCAGGTCGAAGGCGCCTCGATCGACAAGCAGGATCATGCCGCCAATCCGTGCGGGCAGATCGGCGAGACGGTCGATCTCGACGAAGCCGTGCAGGTCGCGCTCGAATTCGCCCGCAAGGACGGCCACACGCTGGTGATCGTCACGGCCGATCATGCCCATACCAGCCAGATCGTCGGCAACGGCACCCGGGCACCGGGCCTGACCGCGGCGCTCAACACGCTCGAGGGCGGGGTGATGACGGTCAGCTACGGCACCGCCGAGGAGGGCTCGCAGGGGCATACCGGCACCCAGCTGCGCATCGCGGCCTATGGCCCGCGCGCGGTCAACGTCAGCGGCCTGCTCGACCAGACCGACCTGCACTACATCATCCGGGACGCGCTTGGATTGAAGTGATCGGGCGCCACCGCATCCGACTTGTCACAATGGCGTGGCAGGGGGCGCCGAGATGAGTGTTCCGTCCGACGATCGCAGCCAATGGCTCGCCACGCGCATCCTGCCGCACGAGCCGGCGCTGCGGCGCTGGCTGCACGGGCTGAGCGCGCTCGACGACGCGGATGTCGATGACCTGGTGCAGGAAACCTATGCGGTGCTCGCCACCCGCGCCTCGGTCGCCGAGATCGCCGATCCGCGCGCCTATGCCTTCCAGGTCGCGCGCTCGCTGTTCCTCCAGGGGGTGCGGCGCGCCAAGATCGTGTCGATCCAGGCCGTCGCCGACCTGGCCGAGCTCGACACGGCGGACGATGCGCCCTCCCCCTTCGATCAGGCCGCCGGGCGTGAGGACCTGCGCCGGCTCGCCGCCGCGATCGAGGCGATGCCGCCCCAGACGCGGCGCGCCTTCCAGCTGCGCCGGGTCGAGGGATTGTCGCAGCGCGAAGTCGCCGCCGCGACCCGGCTTTCCGAGAGTACGGTCGAAAAACATATCGGCCGCGGCATCAGAATATTGATGGCGCAATTTGGACGTGGCGGAAAAGCGGTGCCCCGTGCATCTACATCCGGGGAAAGGGTGCCGGGCACGCCGGAGCCGAACGAAACCAGCCAGAAGAACGCCACGCCGGATGCACGATCGCGAGACAGCCGAAACTATCGATGATGCGGCGTCCGAATGGGCGGCGCGGATCGATCGTGGGCTGAGCGAACCCGAGCAACAGGCGCTCGACGCCTGGCTGGCAGTCGATACGCGGCGGATCGGTGCGCTGGCCCGGGCGCGGGCGCTGTGGGTGCATGCCGAACAAGCAGTGGCGCGCGGGCCGGTGCCTGCCGAGGTTGAACCGCGAAAAGGCCTGTTGAACCGGCGCCGGCTGCTGGCCGGAGGCGCCACGGCGCTCGCCGCGACGCTGGCCGGCGTGCTGGTCGTGCCGCGCCTGCTGGGCGACAGTGGCGAACTTGCGAGCGGGATCGGCGAGACGCGGCGGGTGACGCTGGAGGATGGCTCGGCGGTCACCTTGGGGCCAGGCACCCGGTTGCGGCGCAGCTTCGACACTGCCCGGCGACTGATCGAGCTGGTTTCGGGCGAAGCGTTCTTCGAAGTCGCGCAGGATGCGCGGCGGCCCTTTGTCGTCCTCGCCGGGCAAATGACGCTGCGTGCGCTCGAAAGCGCCTTCGGCGTGCGCGCGATCGAAGGCGTGCCGCTGGCGGTGATCGTCTCGACCGGCAAGGTCAGGGTGGGCGCCGGCGGCGTCGAACGGGTGCTGGAGTCCAATATGCGGCTCGACGCCAGCGCGCCCGGCGCCACGGCGCGGGTGACCCGGCTCGAGCCCGATGCGTTGCAGCGCTCGCTCGCCTGGCGCGAGGGGATACTGGCGTTCGAAGGCGACATGCTGGCCAGCGTCGCCAAGCAGTTCGATCGCTACGGCGCGGTGCGGATCGTGATTGCCGATCCGGTGCTAGCGCGCGAACCGATCACCGGCAGCTTCGCCGCCAATGATCCGCGTGGCTTCGCCCGGGCGATCGCCGCCAGCCTTGGCGCGCGGGTCGCTATCGAAGGCGACACGATCCGCCTGAGCCGGCAACCGCCAGCGAAATAATTTTCGCGCACCGGTGGGGGAAGATCGCGCCCCGGCCATCTACCGGGTGACGCCGGCGTTTGCCGGCCCAACGGGGATACTCAATGCAGTCCAGGATGGTGTGTGGCACGGCGATTGCCGTGGTGATGGCGTGCGTCTCGCAGCCGGCCCAGGCGCAGGTGCGCCAGTTCAACCTGCGCGAGCAGGCCGCGGTAAAGGGCATTCCGGAGTTCAGCCGCCAGGCCGGCATCCAGGTGGTTGCGCCCGCCGGGCGCCTTGCGGGCAAGACGACCAAGGCGGTGAGCGGCCGCATGTCGATCGACGCCGCGCTCGACCAGCTGCTGCGCGGCACCGGGCTGCGCGTGGTTGCGCGCAGCGGCGCGACGATCAGCCTTGGCCAGGGGCCGGAGGATCCCCGCCCCCAGCCGGAACCCGCCGTCGCTGAGGACGAGGGCCAGGAAATCACCGTCACCGGTTCGCGCATCGCCCAGCGCGTCCGCGATACCGCCACCCCAGTCGCGGTGGTGACCCAGGAGGACATCCAGCTCTCCGGCACGATCAATGTCGAGGATTTGTTCAACGACATGCCGCAGTTCGTGCCCTCCACCAATGGCGGCGCGTACGGCAATGTCGTGCCCGGCGGCACGGCGGATGCGAATTTGCGCGGCTTCGGCGCGACGCGGAACCTGGTGCTGGTCAATGGCCGGCGCTTCACCATCTCGGGCCCCGAGCAGGTTACCGATCTCAACTCGATCCCAACCGCGCTGATCAAGCGCACCGAGATCGTCACCGGCGGCTCGTCGGCGGTCTATGGCTCGGACGCGATCACCGGCGTGATCAACTTCATCCTGCGTGACGATTTCGAGGGGATCGAGCTCGGCAGCCAGCTCAATCTAGACAGCCCAACCGCAACGCCGACCTACAGCATCGACCTGACGCTGGGTAGGAACTTCGGCGGCGGGCGCGGCAACCTCACCGTGTCGGGCAACTATCTCGATCGCGGCGCGGTGACCCGGCGCCAGCGCGGCGACTTCGCGCCGCAATGGCTGGTCGATGGCTGCGTGACGCCCGAAAGCTATGACAAGCGCGGCGCGGGCAAGCCGATCGCGGTGCCCTCGGGCTCGACCTGCCGCGCGGCGGGCGGCGTGCCCGGGCTGATCGCCAGCGGCAGCGGCGACATCCCCAATGGCCGCTTCACCGGCGTGCCGCTGGTCGGCTCCTCGACCTCGACCCCGGGGCTCGATGCGGCGCTGGTCGCCGCCGGCCTGGGCGGGCTCGGCTCGCGCGGCTTCACCTTCAACGATGCCGGCACGGCCGCGCGCCCGGCGCTCGATCCGCAGGACAATTACAACCTCCAGCCCGACAATTATCTGATCGTGCCGCAGAAGCGCTGGATGGTGAACGCGTTCGGCCATTACGACTTCAGCGACGCGGCGACCGCCTATGGCGAGTTCCACTACAGCCAGAACAAGGTCGACCAGCAGCTGGCGCCGGCGAGCATCAGCGGCACCTTCCTGTTCAACACCAACAATCCCTATCTCACCCCGGCGATGCAGAATGTGCTGCAGCAGCTCGACCTGGCCGAGCGCACCTCAAGCGCGACCAACCGGCCCGGCGACGGCATCGTCGCACTCACCGCGGCACGGCGGCTGGTCGAGGTCGGCCTGCGCGGCGAGATCGGCAGCGTGTCGAGCAGCTTCCTGAGCGACCTCAACTACGACGTCTATTACAGCTATGCCGAGACGAAGCAGCGCGACAGCCAGGACGGCAATATCTCGCGCAGCCGCTACCAGACCGGGCTGCTCTCGCAGAACGGCGCGGCGCCGCTGATCAACATCTTCGGCCAGAACATGTCCCAAGCGGCAGTGGACTCGATCATCGGTGACGCGACCAACCGCAGCGTGGCGAAGCAGCAGGTGGCGCAGGCCACGCTTTCGGGCACTTTGTTCAAGCTGCCGGCCGGCCCGGCGGGCTTCTCGCTGGGTGCCGAGTGGCGCAAGTCCTCGGCGCGCTACACGCCCGACACCTTCCTGTCCTCGGGCGACGCGGTCGGCTTTCCGGCAAGCCAGCCGACCAAGGGCAGCATCACCGCGCGCGAGATCTTCGGCGAGGTCAAGCTGCCGCTGCTCCACGACCTGCCACTGATCCAGAAGCTCACCGCCAATGGCGGGTTCCGCTACTCCGACTATGACCTGAAGGGTGTCGGCGGCGTCTGGACCTATCTCGGTGGCATTGAATGGCGCGTCGACGACAATATCGCGCTTCGTGGCCAGTATCAGCGCGCGGTGCGGGCGCCCAATGTCGGCGAGCTGTTCGGCGGCCTGCGCCAGAGCAGCGAAGCGGCGATCGACCCCTGTTCGAGCCGCCAGCCGACCGCGCAGCAGACCGCGGCGGTGCGCGATCTCTGCATCGCCACCGGCGTGCCGGCATCGATGGTGTTCACCGCGCCGGTGCAGCCGAACAACACCGTCACCGCCACCTATGGCGGCAACCCCAGTGTCGGTGAGGAGCGCTCGAACACCTATACGCTGGGTGCGGTGATCACGCCGCGCGCGATCCCGCGACTGGTGCTGAGCGTCGACTATTTCAACATCACGCTCGACGGCGCGATCGCGCCGCTGGGCGGCGGGCTGAACAACACGCTGAGCCTCTGCTACAACACGGTGCAGGACGCCACGAGCGAGTTCTGCCGCGCGATCAGCCGCAACCCGGCGACCGGCGAGATCAGCGGGCAATATACCGCGCAGATCCTCCAGGCGAACACCGGTTCGCTCAAGACCTCGGGCATCGACTTCGGCGCACGCTATGCCTTCGACCTGGGCTTTGCGCTGCCGGGGCTGGGCGACGGGCACAGCACGCTGGAGCTGGGCACCAATTGGACCTGGACGCGCGAGTTCACTTCGGTTCCCGTCGCGGCGCTGCCTGCGATCAAGAACGAATGCGTCGGCGCGTTCGGCACCACTTGCGGCGAGCCGATCCCCGAATTCCGGGGCGTGACCCGCGTCACCTGGCGCAACGGCCCACTCGACCTGAGCGTGCGCGGTCGCTTCATCGATGCGGTGACGATCGACACCTATCTGCTGCCCAGGCGCCGGGGCAGCACGACCACGCCGGACCTGGCGAACCTGGTCAATCCGCGGATTCGCCCGCAGCAATATTTCGACCTGTCCTTCGCCTACAAGATGGACAATGTCCGGCTGTTCGGCGGGATCAACAACCTGCTCGATCACAAGCCGCCGATCGTCAACAATCCGCGCGCGAACACCTATCCCACCACCTATGACGCAATGGGAATGGGCTTCTTCTTCGGTTCCACGATCAAGTTCTGAAGAAGGATGGCCGGGCGGTTCCCTCACCGCCCGGCCACACCCTGTTCCTGCAATTCCGACGCGATCGCGTCAGAGGCAGCGCGGGTCGCGCACCGGAGCGTCGTTGCCACGGGTCAGCCAGCGGCCGTCGGGGGCGCGGTACTTTTCGCCCGGCACGGTGCGCAGGATCAGGTTGCAACCGGTGACGAAAGCCATCTGCTCCACGGTCGAGCTCGCGGCAGCCTGCTTGGTGTACTGGCTCTTCCGCTGGATGTTGATGTTGTTCACGATCGCCTGAAGCGCGGGCGTGGCCGCGCCGACGATGCCGATATAGCCGTCGGGCTGCTCGCCCACGAGCCCGTCCTCGCGCGCGGCCTGATAGGCCGGGTCGCGCTGGGCGAAGGCGGGAGCGATCAGGCCGGCTGCGAGCGCCGCCGACAGGCCGAGGGTGGAGAGCATGTTGCGCATCAGAAAATTCCCGGATTGTCCTGGATGAGTTCCTTCGCCTTGTTGTCGAGACGATAGACTACTTCCTGGGTGATCGAAATATTGAGGTTGATGACGATCGGCTTGTCGGGCGCGGTCACGTTGATGCAGCCGCCCGCGAGCAGGATCGGAGCTACTGCAAGATATCTGCGCCAGCATGGTTGCACCTGTGTCATGCGTCGAAACTGCATCTTCTTGCCTTTCATGGAACAGGGGCGCTTTCGCGAGGCTGAACGGCTGGTTTCGCCGCCTCCTGTGCACGATTCTGCTCCTCGATCAATGCGGGCAGGTTCCGCTCGATCAGGCGGCGGGGATCGTACCAGGACTGCACCGAGTCGAGCAGCTGGCGGAAGGGTGCGCTGATCCGCACGTTGAACACGAAGGGCAGCCGCGCCAGCCGGCGGATCAGGAAGTTCGATTTCGTGCCCTTGCCCTGGCTGATGCCGGAGAAGTTGATGTCGGTGATCATCTCGCCGGCCAGCGGGCCGTTCATGCGGATCGTGAGGTTCCGGTAGTTCAGCGACTTCAGCGCCTGGAAAGCCATGTTCCCCCACAGGCCGACATCCTGCCGGGAGACCTCGCCGACATAGGCGATGTGTCCTCCCTCCCGGGCGCGGAGCTCGCCGCCCTCGATGCGCCCGCCATTCGCATCGAAGATCATCGGCAGCGTGCCATCGAACGTGCCGGTGGCGTCGAGATTGTCGAACGCCATTTCCTTCAGGAACAGCGCCGCATCCGCGCCCTTGACGTGGAAGGTCAGCCGCCGCTCGCCCTTTTCGTTGAAGTCGAGGATGGTCGGGTCGAGGACGAGCTCGCCGCCCGCGAAGGGCCAGCGGGCGCCCTCCACCTGGACGCGGCGGCTGTCGAGCAGCTGGTAGCGCAGGGCGCCGTCGCGGACCGGGACGCCGGGGTTGATCTCGGCGACGCGGGCGGCCTGGCCCGGCGCGGTGCGCATGTTGAGCAGGTCGACGAAATCGAGCTGCGTCGTCAGCCCCGAGACCGGACCGAATGCCGCCGCCAGGGCGATGTCGGTCGCGGTGAAGCGGCCCGTGCTGGTCACCGTGTCGCCCGACCAGGCGAAGCGGCCGGTGCCGGCTACCAGGCCCTCGACATCCGCGATCACACCATAGGTGAGCGCGGTAAGATCCGTCGGCTGGAGGCCGTCGACCTTGAAGCGGATGCCCGGGATATCGAGCACGGCCTGTCCCTCGCCCTTGGCCAGGTCATGCGCGATCTCCACCTTGCCCACCGCGACCTGGCGCTTGGTGCCGAGCAGATCGGCATGCGCTTCGATCCTGCCGTCGCGAAAATTCACGGTCGCGGCGGGGGCGGCGAGGGATTCGAAACGCGCAGGGGCTTCGGCGTCGGAGAGGGTGAAACCGCCCAGCAGCGCGAGGTTCCCGTCCTCGAATTTCCAGCTCCCCTTCCCTTCCGACACCACCAGCGGCACCGCGCCTATCCGGCCGCCGAGCCCCAGGAAATCGCCGGCCAGCCCCGACCCGAAACCGCCGTCCAACTGCGCGATATCGAGCCGCGTCGGCTGATCGGCACCCAGGCGCAGCGCCGCGCCGGCGAGGCGGAAGCCGCTCGCCCCCAGATCGAGCTGCGCCGCGTCCACGGCAAGATCCAGCGGACTGTCGCCGACCTTGCCGTGCAGGTTCAACTTAGTGCCGCGGACCCCGCCCGCAAGGCCCCGGGGGCTCCACCTGACCATCGCCGGGCCGACCGGGCAAAGCGGCAGCCGATCGCCGTCCAGCACCAGGCTGCCCACCGAGATCCGCGCGAAGCCGAGCGTGGCGCAACCCGGGTTCAGCTCGAACGCGCGTGCGTCCCAGCGGGCGAGCAACGGCATCGCCAGCCCGTCGACCCGCCCGCCGCTCACCGGCCCCGACAACGTCGCCGAAGTCCGCATTTCGCCGGCGGTGCCGCGCAGGCGGAAATCGAGATTGGAGAAGGCGAGCCGCGCATCGCCCGCCACATAGGGCCGGACGAAACCGGTGCCGCGCAGCTCGGCGCTGCCCGGCCGGCGCGACAGGCGGACCACCGCATCGGGCAGTCCGCCGCCGCCGAGCGACAGCTGGCCCGCCAGATCGATGTCGCCGCCGGGCAAGGCCAGCCGCCCGCCCGGCCCCTGGCCGAAATGCAGCCGCGCGCCCGATGCCGCCGCGACCGCCAGGTTGCGCAGGCGCAGCTCGGCCGGGGTGACCGCCACCGCGGCGGTGCCGCTGAAACGCCGGCCGGCGTCGCGCACGGCACCGGCGAACTTGCGGACCAGCGGCGCCACCGGGCTGCCCTGGCCGAGATCGCCATAGCCGGCCAGGCGCGCAAGCATCGCCGGCGGCAGCGCCGCGCGCTCGAACGCGACTTCGCCCTGGAACGCCGCCGCATCACCCAGCGTGTAGCTGCCCGAGATCGCAGCCGCGCCCGCGCTGATCTCCCGGGCGGCCAGCGCGCCGGAGCGGAGCGCGACCTTGCCCTCGGTGCGGGCGCCGGTGCCGGCGAAATCGACCGTGCCGCTGAACAGGCGCAGGCTGCCGAGCGAAGACGCGACGGCCGGCGCGGCGAGGCCGGCACTGCCCTGCCAGCGTGCCAGCGACGCGTCGAGCGCGGCGCGGAGATCGATGCGCGGCTGCGCGGCGCGGACATCCGCACAGGCCAGCCGCGCCGCCTGGGCCGGCCCTTCGAGGCTGGGCGCTCCCTTGCGGATGCGCAGCTGCATCCGGGCGGTGGTGCCGTCGAGCGTGCACTCGGCAAGGCGCAGGCGCGGCGCGGTGGCGCGCACATTGCCGGCGAACCCGTCGCTCAGCATCCCCTTACCGCTGAACTGCAGCAGGACGCGGCCGGCATCGCTGTCGAGCCGGAGCCGGGCATCGGCGAGATCGACGATCATGCGGGGGAGCGAGAAAGGCTTGCCCGAGGGCGGCGGCATCAGCCGGTCGAGCGATCCCAGCGAGAGCGCCCCATTGACGATGCGCCCCTTCGCCCGGATCGCGCCGGCCTTCACCACCAGCACTTCGGCACGCCAGGGAGAGAGCGCGGTGCGCAGCTCGATCCAGTCCGCGGCCAGATCGGGATCGCGCGGATCGCCGATCGACACATTGGTCAGCCGCTGCCGCCAGGGCGACAGCTGCTCGATCTCGTAGCGGGCGGCAACGCCGCGCGCGGCCAGCTCGCGATCGACAAAGCCGCGCGCGATCGTGCGCCGCTGCAGCCAGACCGCGGCGAGCGCCACCACCAGAACGATGGACAGGACAATGGCAATGCGGCGCCGGCGCGACATCCCGCGGGGGGCAGCGGGTTGCACACTCCCTGCGTCCGTCTCTTCGTCGCTACCGCTCACGCCCGCTCCAGCTCAGCAGCGACCGACCGGTTGCGGCGCCGTAATCACTTAGAGCTTTTCTATGCTGCAAAGGTTCCGTGAAAGGCAACGGCGTGCGGGTTACACCCCTGCCTTAGAGGGAGGGGTGCGTATCGATATTCAGATGCAGCGGTTTAGGCCGTGGGCTCATAAGAGCAGCTTGTCGGCTAACGCCCCAATAGCGGACGTGGGATTTGCCGGCCTCAAGTCGCATCAAGAAGTTCTTTAAACCTATCGATGGGCAAATTGTATTTCTTGCCAGCGTGGACCAGTGCAGTAAGCGTTGCCTTCCGATATACCCGAGCCATCTCATCTTCGGTTGCGCCCAATAGCCGATGAACATCGATTTCTATCGCCAGTGGCAGTTCACCATCTTTGGGGTCTATCCTGCCAAAATGCGGCTTTTCCTCATCGACCAACCCCTCTCTAATGATGAGCCCGACCCACCTGAATGGCGTATTTTCGAGATACTCTGACTGGATTATTTCCTGTTCCAATTCCTCGCGTACCCGATTACCGGCCGATGCCACGGCCTTTGTGGGCCGCACTCTAGCCATCGTAAGCGCGACACAGCCTATTACCAACTTTCTATTGTGAGCCATGTCGAAGCCCGCTTCCCGCTATCGCTCGTTCGTGAGAACGATCGACCATTTCCTAGGCAAGCACAACGACCGCTTTCCGCCCAATAGCGGCCGCTCAGCGGAGACGGCCGATCCAAAAGCTGCCGGGCTGCAAACGCCCGAATTGCAGCCATGCCCGCGAAGGCTATAGTCTACTTTGCGGCGCTTAGATTATGAACCTCGATTTGGAGCTTGGGCATTGGATATCGTGTTCGGGGAGTGTGACCAGTGAGAGCGATGTGGCGATTCCTTTCCTTCGGGTGGATAGGGTTCGTTCTCTTTGGGGCCCCAGTCCATGCTCAGGATGGCCCGCGCCTGCAGAAGCTCTCCGATAACTATATCGCGTATCTGACAGGTGGCGCATCGACATCCAATGGACCGATCGAGGCGACAATTCGTCGATTTTCTGAACGGCCGGCAGGGCCTAAGATTATTTCAGCGGCGGAATGGGAAACGTTGGTCGACAGTCGATTGATCCCCATTACTCAATTGCGCGCTATGCTATCGAATTGTCGGGGAGGCGGAACCGCTCTGCTCTGGGAGGATAAAGTCCCTGAATTTAGCCGCCATCAATTTTTGGAGTGCGTCATCGCGGGCGAGGTTAGGGTGATGTATGTCATCGTTCGGGCAAGGCAGAACGACGGCAACATCGTCTCCGTGAAGGCTATCGAAGGCAGTCCTATGGGTTGGCAGCCGCCGCCCCCAAGCGGACCTGCGTGGCGGCAGTTCGATGAACACCTGTTTGCTCAATACAAGTCAACCGTTGGCAGATTTATAGACACTTTGTCTAAAGGCACGCCCCCAAGCGACGCCCATTCGCCGAAATCAATTGAACTATATCGAGACGAAGGTGATCCAGAGAGCATCTCTGTAGGTGCGCTGAGGAATATTACGACGGGGTGCAAGGTTGCATTTATGGCAGCCGCGAAAGTTTGGATCAGAAAGGAAAAAATTCAAAAAGAGGGCATTAAGACTGCCCTAAAGTGCGACGCAGCTAGTTCTGCGCCTTCGGATATTGTAATTTATTCGTCATTCTCGGGCGTGGATATCGATACCGTAGCAGTGGCGGCGGCGAACAACTATAAATTGCCACATTAGAAGCGGCGGCGCGGAAATAAAAATGGCTGGCCCGCCCCAAATTCCCGATGAAGCCAAGCCTCGCCCGCATGGACGAATGACCCATAAAACGTCCAGCAAATCTGGCCGTGGCGGCTAGCCACCCAATCTCGGACGTTCCACCCTCGTGCCAGAAGCGGTCGTTTAGGCGTTCGCGACCTGGCAGTTCCCCGGCGAAGGCGGGGTCCAGGGTCACAGGCGATCCGGCAGAGAAGCCCTGGGCCCCCGCC